>CAYXVO010000016.1:0-2839 GCA_964467875.1 uncultured Pseudomonadales bacterium
AAAGAACATAACGTGGACATCATCGGCCTGTCCGGCCTGATCACGCCGTCGCTGGATGAGATGGTCCATGTCGCCAAGGAAATGCAACGCCTCAACTTCCAGGTCCCATTGCTGATTGGCGGCGCGACGACATCCAAAGCGCATACCGCGGTCAAGGTCGACCCGCAATACAGCAACGACGCCGTCGTGTATGTGGCGGATGCCTCTCGCAGTGTTGGCGTGGCAAGCAACCTGTTAAGCGACACCCTGAAAGCCGACTTCGTGGCCAACCTTCGCACCGAATATGAAGCCGTGCGGGAGCGCAACCGCAATCGCCGTCCCAAGGCAGATCGCATTCCTTATCCGCAAGCCGTGCAACAAGGCTTCTCCTTCGACTGGAGCCAGTATCAGCCGCCACAGCCGAGCTTCCTGGGAACCCGAGTCTTCACGGACTATCCGCTGGAAGAACTGGTGGACTACATTGACTGGACCCCCTTCTTCATCTCCTGGGACCTGGCCGGTAAGTACCCCAAGATCTTTGATGATGAGAAGGTCGGCGACGCCGCACGCACGCTGTTCGATGATGCGCAAAAGATCCTGCGCCAGATGATCGACAAAAAGCTCATCAAGGCCAATGCGGTGATCGGCTTCTGGCCCGCACAACGCAGCGGCGCTGACGACATTGCACTGCTCGACCCGGAACAGCCTGGCCAACAACTGGCGACCCTGCACCACCTCCGCCAGCAACAGGCAAAGGCCAATGGCAAGCCGAACTTCAGCCTTGCGGATTTTGTTGCCCCCGCGGACAGCGGTAAGACTGACTACGTCGGTGGCTTTGTGGTGACAGCAGGTATTGGCGCTGACGAGTTAGCCCGCGAGTATGTCGCGCAAAATGATGATTACAACGGAATCATGGTCAAAGCATTGGCTGATCGCCTTGCCGAGGCTTTTGCAGAGCGAATGCATGAACGTGTGCGGCGTGAATTCTGGGGATACGCACCCAACGAGGCATTAGCCAATAAAGAACTGATTCAGGAAGCGTACCAGGGAATTCGCCCGGCGCCGGGCTACCCAGCGTGCCCTGACCATACCGAGAAGGAAACCCTGTTCCGTCTGTTGAATGCAACGCAGGCAGCGGGTGTCACCCTAACCGAGCACTTCGCCATGCATCCGGCGGCGGCCGTCAGCGGCTTTTACTACTCCCATCCAGAGGCTTCGTACTTCTCGGTCGGCAAAATCGGACGAGATCAGCTGGAGGACTTCGCAAGCCGCAAGGGCATGAGCTTAGCAGACGCGGAGCGTTGGCTGTCGCCCATCCTGGAAGACTGACTTTAATCCGAACCTCACGGAAATCTCTTTGATCCTGGTCCCGCGTCGGACTAGGATCAAGGGGAGTGAGTCGTTTCGGCGTATCAGCATGCGCACCAATGCAGCCGTACAGCCCGACCCGACCACCTCAGTAACTATCTCACAACCGACACGAGCGGGTTCTGGACAAGGCGGACCGAGCACCAATGCGCAGTGTATACCTCATACATGAGCATCGAACGCAAATCCAACGCAGTCCAGGAGTCACACAGTAGGTTGTGAGATGGTTACTAAGCCCAGACTAAATCAGGAGGCCTTATCGTGAGCGAGCACGACCGTGACGAACCGCCAGCCAAGCCTAGCCCTATGCAGTTCATTCTGAGCATTCTTGGCGCGGCTTTCGGTGTACAGAGCGATAAAACTCGGCAGCGGGACTTTCAGCACGGCAAGCCGCTTCTGTACATCATGGGCGGCTTGGCTTTTACCACTGCCTTTGTACTGATACTCGTCGCCATTGTCTCAATGGTGCTCGATTGACAGCCAAGCCTGGGTACTGGAAAAGCCGGTCAGCCCCTGAGTGCTAGAGGCCGCTGACCCAGAAAGTGCCCATTGCAACAATACAGAGAATAATCACCGATGCGGCAACTGCATCGGCAACGGAATCTGGCGAACTTGCCTGATCGGTGATCTGGTGAGGGTCGTTTTGATTCATGTGAGCCTTCTCCAATGATTGTTGTTGTAAATAGAAAAGCATCTCTAAATAGCAGAGCAGCCGTAAAAGCCGAGTACTGATTACGTTATAGCCCTCAGGGACGCGGGATTCAATGTCTGCAGCGCGCTGCTAATTCCTCACAGCTATTAACATATAGATAAACGTTAATTTTAATTATAAAGATCAGCTGATATCTTTACCGCCTGCTGATAGAATCCGCGCCGGCGGGAGCGACATCCCCACCGGGAACGTACCCTTACCCGGTACGTACGATGATCCGGAATGCACTATCATCCAGAACGCATTACTATCCGGCAGGCGCTTTCAGTGGAGTCGCATGCTCTGGAATGAGTTTACCCCCAAGACAGTATCAGCTGTTGATCGTCAGGCGTTGCTTAACAGGTTGAACTAAGTATGTACAAATACGACGAATTAGATCAGAGAATGGTCGACGAACGAGTCGCTCAGTTCCGCGACCAAACTCGCCGCTTTCTCGCGGGGGAATTGACCAACGAAGAGTTCCTTCCGTTGCGCCTCCAAAACGGCCTGTATATCCAACGTTTCGCGCCCATGCTGCGTATCGCAGTACCCTATGGCATGTTGTCCACCATACAGCTTCGTAAGCTTGCGGAGATTTCACGCCGTTTTGATCGGGGCTATGCACACTTCACAACCCGTCAGAACGTCCAGTTCAACTGGCCGCAGCTTGAGCAGGTTCCGGACATCCTGGCGGAACTGGCAAGCGTCCAGATGCATGCCATCCAGACCAGCGGCAACTGCATCCGTAATACCACAACGGACCAGTTCGCCAGCGCAATCGCCGATGAAACGACAGATCCC
>CAYXVO010000016.1:2849-16894 GCA_964467875.1 uncultured Pseudomonadales bacterium
TTGCGAGATCATCCGTCAGTGGTCCACATTCCACCCGGAATTCGCGTACCTGCCGCGCAAGTTCAAGATCGCGGTCAATGCCTCTCCGACCACGGATCGCGCAGCGGTTCAGGTGCATGACATCGGACTCCAGATTGTGCGCAACGATGCCGGCGAACTTGGCTTCAAAGTATTGGTCGGTGGTGGACTTGGCCGAACGCCAGTCATTGGTGCCGTGATTCGCGAGTTTCTGCCGGAACAACACCTGCTGACCTATCTGGAAGCGATTCTGCGGGTCTATAACCGCTATGGTCGGCGCGATAACAAATTCAAAGCCCGCATCAAGATTCTGGTTCGCGCCATGACGCCAGAAGGGTTTGCCGAAAAGGTGGAGGCCGAGTGGGCTCACCTGAAGAATTCCCCGGCAACTCTCACAGCCGAGGAAGTAGAACGGGTCAAACAACATTTCACGGCACCTGCCTACGAAGCGCTGGACGACCGGCCGGCCTCTTTGGAAGAAGCGCTGGCCAGCACCAAAGCGTTTGCCAAATGGTTCGAACGCAATGTGCACAGTCACAAACAACCCGGTTACGCCATTGTCACCCTGACCCTGAAAAAGCCAGGCGCCGCCCCGGGCAACATCAGCGATACGCAGCTGGAACGAGTGGCGGCACTTGCCGATCAGTATAGTTTTGGGGAAGTTCGCGTCACTCACGAGCAGAACCTGGTGCTGGCCGACGTCCCCCAGCAGGATCTCTTCGCCCTTTGGCAGGAGGTCAAAGCTCTGGGTTTTGCCACACCAAATCTCGGCCTTTTGACCGACATTATCTGCTGCCCGGGCGGCGATTACTGCTCTCTGGCCAACGCCAAATCCATTCCGGTAGCGGAAGCGATCCAGGCACGTTTCACCGACCTTGACTACCTCTATGACCTGGGCGAAATCGACCTGAACATATCCGGCTGCATGAACGCCTGTGGTCACCACCACGTCGGCAACATCGGCGTTCTCGGTGTCGATAAAAAAGGCGAAGAGTGGTATCAGGTGTCGCTGGGTGGATCTTCCGGCCATGACGCCGCGCTGGGCGACATCCTTGGGCCCTCCTTTGCCCGTGATGATATGCCGCAGGTTGTCGAACGGGTGCTGGAAGTCTTCGTCGAGAATCGCTCTGGTGAAGAGCTCTTTATCGATACTTACCGTCGCATTGGTATTACCCCCTTCAAGGAGCGCGTCTATGCGAAAGCTCATTAAGAACGGCGAGATTGTCAGCGACTCCTGGACGGTTCTGCCCCGCACCGAAGATGCGGCAACGGTCACCGTGCCAGACGGTCAGGTCATTGTCCCGTTAAGCGTCTGGCTCGCACAACGGGCGACGCTGACCGAGCGTTCGGTATTAGGTGTCTGGATCGATAGCGATGAATCAGTGGAAGTTCTGGCGGAAGACCTACCACGTTTTGGCGTCATCGGCATCAACTTCCCCAGTTTCCGGGATGGCCGCGGCTATTCGACGGCTCGCCTGCTGCGGGAGCGCTATGGCTATGAGGGCGAACTGCGCGCCATCGGCGATGTCCTGCAGGACCAACTCTTCTACATGCGCCGTTGCGGCATCAACGCCTTCGTGGTTCGAGAAGACCGTTGCATGGAGAAGGCTCTGACCAGTCTGCAGGTATTCTCTGAATACTACCAGGCAGCGACTGACCAGCCGATTCCCCTGTTTCGGCGCAGATCTCAGCGTTCAGCCTGAGATCGCCTTGATGTAAAAAGAAACAGCGGCTTAGGCCGCTGTTTCTTTTGGCTCAGAAGCGATGCTTGAGAATAACCCGACCGGCCATCTTACCTTGATAAATGCGCTCTATTGCCGCAGGCATCTCCTCCAGGCTCAATTCCTGACAGCAACTAACCAGGTCAGGGACCGCCCATTCCGATGCCATCTTCTGCCAGATGTCCGCTTTCGCCGCCAGTGGCAACTCCACGGAGTCAACCCCGAGCAGGTTCACCCCCCTCAGAATAAACGGGAACACAGATGCCTGAAACTGGTGTCCGGCCACCATGCCACAGGCCACTACCGCGCCACCATACTGGAGCGATTTAACAACCTGATTCAGGATCTCGCCACCCACGGAATCGATCGCTCCCGCCCATTGGGGCTTAAGCATCGGCTTCGTAGAGGGCTCGCCGAGACTATCCCGGTCCAGAATGCGTTTAGCGCCTAAACGGTGAAGCATGTCCGCGTGGTCGACTTTACCGGTTACTGCAGCAACCCGATAGCCGAGCTTCGCCAACAGCGCAACGCTGACCGCTCCGACGCCACCGGTGGCACCGGTGACCAGGATCTCCTCTTGCGAGGGTTCAACAAACATTCGCAACTTTTGCACACAGAGCGCAGCAGTCAGCCCCGCAGTTCCCAGCGCCATCCAATAAGCGTCCGATTGACCCGGTGGCACGGGAATACACCAGGCTGCGGGCACACGGATGTACTCGCCAAAACCACCCGGAGTGTTCATGCCGAGATCATAGCCCGTTACAATCACCTTCGTGCCGGCAACCAGTGATGCATCGCGTGATTCCTCCACAACACCCAGAGCGTCAATTCCGGGTGTATGAGGAAATTCGCGTGTAACCCCCCGATTACCATGAGCTGAGAGCGCGTCTTTATAATTCAGGGACGAATACAGCACACGAATCAGCACATCATGATCCGGCAGATCCGCAATCGACTGCTCGACAATCTGCTGATCGAAAAAGCCCTCTCCCTTTTCGACAATTCGCAACGCTCTAAAATTCTGCATTCAAAACGCCTCCTTCAATCAAGCCAGGCACAGCTCGCGACTTTATCCCTATTTCCACAACCGAATATCCTGGACGCGCTCCCATACCCGCAGCAGGACACGATCGGCAGTCAGCGCAGCCGCCATACCAAACCGCTCCTGCAGAGACTTACGCTCAACATAATTAACAAGATACACATCCGCCTCATCGCAGGCGCGGCTCAGATATTCGTCACTGGTCATCAGCTCATCAACCAGTTTCTGTTCCAGAGCACGCCGTCCATACCAAACGTCGCCGTTGGCAACCTCTTCAATATTCACAATCGGGCGGTGTTCACCGACGAACATCTTGAACAGCTCGTGGGTATCCTCCAGATCCTGCTTGAATTTCTCCCGACCCTTGGCCGTGTTTTCACCAAAGATCGTCACCGTGCGCTTATACTCACCAGCAGTGAACACCTCATAATCCACATCGTGCTTTTTCAATAGCCGGTGCAGATTGGGTACCTGAGCAACGACGCCGATCGAACCAATGACCGCAAAGGGAGCGGCAAGAATGCGATCGGCAATACAAGCCATCATGTATCCGCCACTCGCAGCGACCTTATCGACACAAATAGTCAGGGGAACGCCACGGTCCTTGATTCGCTGCAACTGAGACGAGGCCAAACCATAGGAATGCACCATACCTCCGGGGCTCTCGAGGCGCAAAACCACCTCGTCAGTGGGCCGCGCAATGGCCAATACCGCAGTGACGGCGTCACCTAATGCATCGACCCGGGACGCTCGGATGTCCCCTTCAAAATCCAGCACGAAGAGCCGTCGCCGCTGTTCGTCATCAACTGGCTCATCGCGCTTTGCTCGCTCCTTCAGTTGCTTGGCCTCTGCTTTTTGGGCCTGCTTTTCCTGCTTTTTTCTGCGCTTATAAATTTCCTTTGGCAGAATCGATGATTCCAGCGCGTGCCGCATGCCTTTTAACTTGTCGTTGAGACTGTGCACCTCGACATGTCCTTGGTGGCTCTGACGGCGTGCCCGTCCACTCAGTCCGGCGATACCTGCAAGCACAATCAGAATGGCCACAACCACAGTTGCCGCCTTAGCCAAAAAAGCCCCGTATTCATAAAGAAATTCCAACACCCAACTCCTTATCCGTGAAAACACGGTTTGCCGCGAAATGGCAGTCGTTAGCGAAATGGCAGCCGGTCTGGAAACGACGATCTGCCACGAAATAACAGCCATGGGACAATAACCCATGGCTTCCAAGTGAATGACGATGACCTAATCGAGACACTATGTCCTTGCCGGGCGTCCTGAACCGGTATGTTCTCACATGCCTCACTGGCAACCACTGGCCTGAAAATTTGTCGTCTCAATTATGGCGACCACGGATGGCCTATACCAGCATTTCAGCACCTGCAGGAAAGCGAATGCCAGCCAACCGGAAATTCAAACAACTGTTCGATTTCAGGTTGACAGAAAGCGGCAAACTCCCTAAATTCAACCAACGGAATGCTCGATCCAGGAATCTACGGCTTGGCCTGGTCTTACTGGCAGGAAGGTTTTCGAACCTGTCGACACCCGAGTGGAACACTTCTAATTATCCAAAAACGCTTTATATCCATTTAACAAGAAGGATAACACGATGCCTGTAGCACAGATCTTTGAACAGATGAAAGACAACTTCAACTCTGACGCAGCTGCCGGCCTGGACCTGGTCTTTCAGTTTGATATCGAAGACGACGAGAACTATCACCTTCTGATCAATGACGGTACTTGCACCCTGGCGGAAGGCAATCACAGTGATCCCAACGTCACCCTGATCATGAACTCCGAAACCCTGCAGGGTCTGGTAAGTGGTGAAGTAGACGGTATGCAGGCATTCATGGCTGGCCAACTGCGCGCAGAAGGCGACATGATGCTGGGTATGAAGCTGGGCGAACTGTTCAACATGAACTAAGTTCGTTCAACTGAGCTGGCAGGTAAATCCTGCCCTGCTTTGCTGATGAAGAACCCGGCTCAGGCCGGGTTTTTTAATGACGCACGGAAAACAACCTGGGCTCAGTCACTCATTGGCCTGACCCTGAAACATCAGGCTAGGCCGCACCTGTTACCAGGCTCCATTTCCAAGTCATCGGTGCACAGGTTCGACCGCATCGCGCGGCCTGCTCTGTTCAGATTTGGGTCTGTTTACCATCAAGATCGTTTAGCGCCAGGATCCCACCGCATCAACCGCGGCTGCGTTCATTGGGCGCGCCAGCATTCCCCGGTTACTCAGCGTTACCTCGTATTCGGCGCCATTGCGCAGCGGCATATAGGTCGCCGCACCATAGTTGGCATCGACCCATGGAAACCAGCTGTTCTCGTGAAGCCATTGCCAGAGGTCGACGCCAATTCCACTCCCCCCCAAGCTACTTTGGCGAACCGCGAACACGGAGCGCTCAGCGCTACGTTCCTGCTCGAGCGAAAGATAACGTCCGCTAAGGCGGTCAAATCGATAAACCGGCTCCATAGTCAATGCACGAAAGGGGCCTTTCCACGTGATGACGCGAGCATCCAGTTGCCAAAGATCCCCCAGCAGGTCAAATACCTTTGCGGCTTCGCCGGGTTCACTGTCAGCGGATGTCAGCGTAAGGCGATATTGCTGCGGCCCCAGTTCTTCGACAAAAACCACAGCGATTGCTGTCTCATCGGACAGCGACGTGTAACTCCGCAGATCCATGGCCGTCAGAGCAATCATGAACGCACAAAACAGTGCAAAGAGCCCCAGGGTTCCGCGCAACCAGGCCAACAACCAGTCCCGCCGTAGCAATAGGCGCAAGGCCACCACCAACAGCAGAACCGCAATGACGGCAAGCGCCCAACTCAGCCCCTGATTCACCATACTTCAGTGGCGCTCCTTCAAAAACGTTCGACCGGTCAATTACGCTTGCCGTTCATAACCCAAAGCCTGCAGACTTTCCTCAGCCAGCTTGAGCAACTCTTCATTACTCTCGCCCTTCTGCCCCAGACTTTCGATGTAGTACTCAAGTGACGTCAGGGCATCCGCCAAGGTTTCCAGACTCAGCTCGTCTGGCGTTTGCGTCGCGTCGATCAGCCGCTCCTGAATATAGCGCCCACTCAAATCAACGTAGGCCGCTACCTTGGCCGCTTCCATAATCAGCAGGCTACCCCAAACCGCATGCAGGGTTTTGGGGACGTTCACTAAATGCATCTTGTCGCCCGCGGACTCAACAAACGCCACGATCGCTCGTTTGGCCAGCGCCAAAGCCGAGTGCGCCTCCTCGATCACGACGATGCCGGCTTCAGCCAAATAGGGGCTGTTTGCGACCCGTCTCTCCACCGGCAAAAGATGATCCGTATCCTTGGTGATTCCACGCCCTTCGAGGTTCATGATGGCCTGCTCGATACCAAGAATAGCATCGGCAATCGTCATCAATTCCTGCTCGGACTGCATCCGCTTGGCGCGCTCCCAGCTCAAGAAAAGGCTTTGCTGTTCGCGCATTTTCTCGGCTAACTGTTTCAGGTCGAGCATCAACAAGGTATCTGCAAGACGCCCAAGATCATTGGCGATGGAACTAAAGTCCGCCTCCTGAAATCCGGCACCGCGCTCGATAATATCCAGGCGATCCTTCAAATGGCTGAGCTCTTCCTGCAAGGCGGTCGCCAGCGAGCGCAGGACATCCTTGCCCGGCCCCATCAAGCGGCCCCGGTGCGCCACCAACTGGCGCTCATCCAGTTTCGGAGCGGCCACACGATATCGCCCCAGCATGGCCCGAGCGCTCTCGTCCTGCGCCCCGCTCAACGCGATAAGATAAAGCAACTCCTTGATGACGCTTTCGGAACCGCCCCTGGTTGCGGCAACTTTCCCGATCTGGACCAACTCCCGCGAATAACGTTCGACCCGCATAAAGACCCGCTTGCGCGGTTGGGTGACTTCCATCTGGCCCTCGCGCATCCCCTGTACAGCCCGTCCAAGCATGGACCAGAGCTCACCCATGGGTGCCTGTGCACAGAGCCGGCTAAAGCCGTTGGAGGCGCGCTCCAGAAGGCGGTAGCTAAGCGTCAGATCTTTTTCTCGCAGCAGCTCCAGCAGGCCAACCTGATACATATGCCGCAGATGACGACAACGGCCTTCAAACTGGTCACTTGGAATATCCAGGCTTTCGACCGCGGAGGGTGCTTGCCGAGGAAACTCGACATCCAAAAAATAACTGTCCGGGAGCAGCTTTGCTTTGCGGGAGGAACGGAGTGCGTTGATGATAGGGATCAGCAGCTCCGGATAATCCTGATATTCATCACTGTAGTAATCAACATAACGGCGCAACACGAATAGCGCCTGGTTGAGCACGGCCAGCAAGCCGTTCTTGTCTTCCAGCGCACCAACCGGCACCTCATTAGCATGCGCAACCATTTCCTGGCACAGCACCGTACCGCCCTGTACTTCGACCAGAGTGAAAATGCCACGCAGCTGGTTTAGAAAGTCGATACAGTTCTGGAGATCTTCCCCGCTTTCGCGATTTTCCTGAAAACGCTCCAGACTGCTTTCAGCCTGCTGTATCGTGAACTCGATTTCTTTGCGAACCAGGTCGAAGGAGTTGGATTTCTTACGAACCACGGAAGACTCAACCATAAAAAGTGGAACCCTGAAGACCTGTCTTGGCGCGTCTGCCAAATGATCAAGCACTGGAGTGACGCGCAAATTGTTGGCTTTATCTACTTAACTTATAACATAGAATTCGAACGAAACAAGAAACCACATAGCGAACATGGAATAAGCGCGCAACCATCCGCAACCGATGAAATCCTTAGCCACAGATGGGCGTCCGTTTGCAAACACTAACTGGTTTGGCCGCGCCAGATAGTTTTGCCCGCGCTCTTTTGGACAGCGTCCAAACGCCCTTCATGGGCCACGAGCTCAGCCTCCGAGGCACGAATCACCCGGAGCGGTGGACGCGAAAGATCAAGGCGTCGGATCGCGGAGGCGGTATCACTTTGATCATCTCCAGAACTGAGCGACAAGGCGGTCTGGCCGCCAGTCATGGCGAGATAGACCTCCCCCAGAATCTGAGCGTCCAGTAGCGCGCCGTGCAGTTCCCGATGACTATTGTCAATCCCAAGCCGGCTACAGAGCTTGTCGAGACTGACGCCAGAGCCCGGATACTTCCGTCGTGCCATCAGCAGGGTATCAAGCACCGTACAGCGGTCTTCTACCCGACCAAGCGCCTTGTTCAGGAGGTTAAATTCATGGTTGATAAAACCGACGTCGAACGCCGCGTTGTGGATGACCAGCTCGGCGCCGTCGATGAACTCAATAAAATCATCGACGATCTGGCTGAACAACGGCTTGTCGGCGAGAAACTCGCTGCTAATGCCGTGGACTGCCATTGCGCCTTCGTCGACTTCGCGCTGTGGGTTGATGTATTGGTGGTAATACCGCCGAGTCACCCGTCGATCAATAATCTCGACACAACCGATCTCGATGATCCGGTGACCGTCCTTGGGATCCAAACCTGTGGTTTCGGTATCCAGTACAACCTGACGCATTCAACCTCCCCCTATCCTGTAATCCGCGGCCGCTGCCCGGCCTTAAGCTCATCGATCGCCTGGTTGGCCAGCTGATCCGCCAGCTCGTTTTCCGGGTGTCCACTGTGCCCCTTCACCCATCGCCATTCGATCTGATGGGGAGCGGCGGCCTGCTCCAGCGCCTGCCAGAGATCGGCATTCTTCACCGGTTGTTTGGCGGCTGTCTTCCAGCCGTTACGTTTCCAGTTTGGCAGCCATTCCGTGATGCCTCGACGCAAATATTCGGAATCGGTATAGAGCTTGATTGTGCAGGGCCGCGTCAAAGCTTTCAGGGCAAACAGTGCCGCGCTCAGCTCCATCCGATTATTGGTGGTCAACTCCTCCCCACCCAACAAACGCTTCTCAACCCCGGCATAGCGCATCAGCGCTCCCCAGCCGCCTGGGCCGGGGTTTCCCCGACAGGCGCCGTCCGTATAGATTTCAACTGTCTTCATTGCTTATTTCCCGGGACACTCGATTGACCGCGGGCATGGTACCCACCTTCACCAGCTTGCGCCATCGCGGTTTTGGGCGAATGGCCGCCGCTACGCGCTTCTGTGCAACTGCCACATAATAGGCACCCGCCGGCAATTTCATACGATGCCCCCATCGATTCAAAAACGAGAACGCCTGCAGCCACCCGTGATGAACCAGTGGTGGTTGATAGAAGTCGTGATGGGTGGCCTTTAACCGGAAATCAAGCAACGTCAACCAATCCTCCAGCCGTAGCGGCGAAATAAAGTGACCCGACCAGGGAACCGATTGGTGACGAGACAGCAACTTACGCACGCCCCACAGCCCATATGGATTAAAGCCCACCACGACAATATGGCCCCCAGACACGAGCACCCGCGACGCCTCCCGTAAGACCTGGTGAGGTTTGTGCGCGAAATCGAGGGTGTGATGCAGGACAACGACATCGACACTGTCGTTCTCAAACGGCAGCTCATGGGGCATGGACACGACGGTATTTTCCGGTAACGCGTCGTGCCAACTGGAAATGGCAATCACGCGATGTCTCACCAGGCTACCCGTCCCCACCGGCATCCGGTGGCTCACTGGCATTTCAAGCAAGTAATAGCCGTAGAATCCTTCGATACACTGATGGATGGTTTCCCGCTCATGAGCCAGTAAGCTCCGGCCCAATGGCGTTTGGAACCAATCCTCGAACTGCAGCTGACGCTCGGCTGTGCCGGCTGCGCTCGACACCTTCGATTTCCGCACTGGTTCGCCCCGCAGTCGCTAGGTTGCTGTATGATTGCGCAAGACATGATAGCAAACATCCCGGGAGACGGCGCATGCCGCAGAATGCTTTTACCGTCAGGCCGCTGCGAGCCTTTCAGGACAACTATATATGGAGCCTGGAATGGTCAACCGGTGACTGCGTCATCGTGGATCCCGGCGATGCCGAACCGGTCCTGGCTCATCTTGAGGTAAGCGGACAACGCCTCTCGGCCATTCTAATTACCCACCACCATGCCGACCACACCGGTGGGCTCTCACGACTGCTGGACCTGTATCAGGTGCCAGTCTATGGACCGGGCAGCGGTCGCATCAAGGGCATTGATCATCCCGTCGCCGAAGGCGATCAACTGGACCTGCATGGTAGTCTGTTCCGCGTGCTTGAGATTCCGGGACACACCCTGGACCATATCGCGTTCTTTTCACTGGGTAACGGCAATAGTCCAGCAACGGATAGTAGGCGCGCCACGGTTGGCAATCCGCCTCGGGTATTTTGCGGCGACACGTTATTTGCCGGTGGCTGCGGCCGAATTTTCGAGGGCACGCCCGAACTCATGTACCAGTCACTCCAGAAGCTTGCCCGCTTGCCGTCTTCCACAGACGTTTATTGTGCGCACGAATACACTCTGGCGAATCTGCGTTTTGCCCAGCAGGTAGATCCACGAAATGAAGCCCTCGCGCGGCGTCAGGTCGAGGCGGCGGCATTACGTCATCAAGACCTGCCAACATTGCCGTCGAATCTGGAACTGGAGTTAGCAACCAATCCTTTCCTTCGATGTAAATCAGATGACATCATCGAGGCTGCACAACACCAAAATGCGGCGGCGCGCTCGGAAGTTTCTGTTTTTGCCACCCTTCGAGAAATGAAAAACAGATTCTAATACAATAGAATAACGATGAATCTTCACATTCTCTTTACCTTTCTTCACTTGACCAGCACTCTTACCGTTCCTAGACTTGCCCAGTAAGCGAGCTGTCAAACAGTGAATAAATAAACAAGAAAACAGACTCTTGGAGCACCATGCCGCGAACTGTTGCGTTAAACCGCTGGGGAGCCGGCACGATTCTTTTCCGCGCTAGCTTCTGCCGCATAGCAGGTCGTGCGAAACAGCCCTTCGCTACCGTCCTTTGCGCGACAGCCCTTTGCGCGCTCACGCTCGCTGGCTGTAGCTCCACCCCCACACTCAGCAAGGCCGATACATCCCGAAACGCGTCCCAGGCTCTCTATGCCCTGGATAACGACGATCGGTATCACGATCCCGACGAACATGGGCTGGAACAACCAGCCAGCGCAAGCGGTCGCTCAGGTGCCGAGCAGCAGTCAGACTTCCAGTACCTGTACAACCGTGATATCGCCGACCCTTATCAGCGCATTTTGGGAGTTTCCCGGGGGCATCTGGGAATGCTCGCTGTCACGCCACCCAGCGATCCAAACCAGGATCTCTGGTTTCGCATTCGCAGCGGCTTCGCCTGGAATCTCGCTGTAAGCCATCCGCGTCTGGAGAAAGAACTCAACTGGTACGTTGCCAATCCGTTGCACATTGAACGAACGGTAGAGCGCGGACGACGCTATATGCACTATATCGTCGACGAAGTTGAGAAGCGCCAGATGCCCATGGAAATCGCCCTACTTCCCGTGGTTGAGAGTGCATTTCAGCCGTTTGCATACTCCCACGGTCAGGCCGCGGGTCTCTGGCAATTCATTCCCAGCACCGGCCGCATTTATGGCCTGCACCAAAACTGGTGGTACGACGGGCGCCGCGACGTTCTGGCATCCACCAACGCGGCCCTGAGCTACTTGCAGAAGCTTTCCCGGATGTTCAAAGGCGACTGGTTGCTGGCTCTGGCGGCCTATAACTCCGGTGCGGGCACCGTCATGAAGGCTATTCGCCGCAACGAGCAGCAGGGCCGGCCCACCGATTACTGGAATCTTGATCTGCCACGGGAAACCCGTGCCTACGTGCCTAAGCTCATCGCCCTGGCAAAGATTATTCATCATCCCGAGTACTATGACATCGCCCTGGCGCCACTAGATAACGAACCCTACTTCGAGGTGGTCGACATCGGCTCCCAAATTGACCTGGTGCAGGCCGCCGAACTGGCAGAAATTGAAGTAGACGAAATCTTCCATCTCAATCCAGCGTTTAACCAATGGGCGACGAATCCGGACGGCCCCCACCGCTTGCTGGTACCCAAGCCCAACGCGGAAACCTTCCGCAAGGCGCTGGCACTGATCCCACCCGACCAACGCATACGCTGGAGCCATTATCAAGTTTCCCGGGGTGACTCACTCAGTCTGATTGCCAACAGGTTCAGCACCACGCCGGAAGTCATTCGTCAGGTCAATAGCCTGCAGAACAACGTTGTCCGGATCGGCCAGAAGCTGCTAATCCCCTCCACCCGCAGCCTGGCGCAACTTGCGGTCGTCGGTGGCCCCGGCGCACTTTCAAAAGCCGCCCAGAAAGGCCGTAACCGCATCGAACATTCCGTTCGCAGCGGCGATACCTGGTGGGATATCGCGCAGCGCCATAAGACCAGCGTGCAACAACTGGCCAGATGGAACAACATGAGCCCCCGCGACCTGCTCCGACCCGGACAGAAGCTGGTCATCTGGACAGAGGGAGCCAATCAGACTCAATGGGCCAGCCGCAAGATGGTAAAGAAAGTTGGCTACCGGGTCCGCACCGGTGACTCCCTCTACCGGATCGCCAACAAGTTCAATGTGTCAGTCAAAGATATTGCGAACTGGAACGAGCTCAATACCAAAAAGCACCTTAAACCAGGACAGAAACTCGAGCTGTACGTGGATATCGCCTCAAGTAATTAACGGTATAGGCACGCACCTCCACCCTGGTGCACCAATGTCCGGACAGGGTCTCCCCACCCGGGCATTTTCACGTTAAAGCAGCAAACTGAGATCAGGAGTGGCGCGCGAGCATAATCAAACAAAGGCGCGCCTGCTGCAGGAAGTGATTAAATCCTCCCACATACTCTGCAGTCATAGGACGCCCACTCACGCGTAGATCCCCATAAAGAAAGCCAATTTCCTTGTGGTCCACCACAATCGGCGCGATACAGCACTCGCCACGTCCGACCACGGTATTGAACGCCGGAGTGCGTAGCGTCTCCAGGTCGGCAAAATTTGGATGTCCCAACCAGCAGGGTTCGCCCCGCTCAATCACCTGCTGTAGCAAGTTATTGGACGCTCGCTCAAACGGCAGACGGAACCGCTCCCGCCAATCCATGGTACGGTCACCCAGGATGAACTTGGCGTGTACCTGCGTTCTTTTCTGATCAAATACCGCGAGTGCCACCCGCTCAAATCCCACGCCTCGATGTAGGCCTTCGATCACCATCTGAAACAGCATATTGGTGTCGAGCTTCTGCTGCATCATCTGCGTGATATCTTGCAAGATGCGCAGTTGCACCCTGGGATCTGGCTCCAGACGTTGTTCCAGCAAGTCCGAATCGTCATCGTCATCGATTGGAATCATTTTACCCGCGATGAGCGGCCCCAATTGGCGCCCACCAAAGGCATGGGTCAGCTCCGAGGCCTCCTCAATGCCGTCTAGCACCGTTTGTCGTACCTCCGCCTCACTTGTTTCGGTATAGGCGCCAAGCTTTGTCAGCAACGCCTTCATCTCAACCGAATGCATGCCCTGACGTACCGAGGCACTAATCCGCTCTCCGAGAATGACCGCGGCTACTTTACGGGGCGCTTTAGAACCCGGATGTAGCGCCGCGGTTAACACATCACCAAGACGCCACTGCGCCGCGAGGCCCTGGGTCAATCGCTGGAACTTGACGCCCAACTGCTCTTCAACGAGGCGATTATCCCCGGTTTCCTGATAAATGCGCTGAAAGCCGTCAACCTCACGATGAGGGCTGGCCCAGATCAAAAGCTCGCCGACGCGATACAGCAAGGCTGCGACAAATACCTCTTCCCGGGCTTCGGCAGGAAGATGCTGACAGAGATTGCGGGCTTGGACTGCCGCATGAAAGGACTGTGCAAGTACTTCCAGCAGGCGTTCGCGCGGATGTTCCTTCAACAGGGTTTCCAACATGATTGCCGTCAGGCAAATCGAGCGGATCGTCGAGAAGCCGAGCTGAAAGATGGCCCGGCTAATAGTCGAAATGGTTTTGCCCCCTGGATTGAAATAAGCACTATTGGCCGAACGCAGCACCTTGGAGGTCAATGCTGGATCGCGCATGATGACTGCCGCCAACTGGTTAACCGAGGTTTCGTCGGACGCGGTCAATTCATTCAACTCCCGAATCGTGGCCCCAAGCGCCACGGCTTCGGAGCGGCTCAGGCGCTCCATCCAGGCATCATAACCACTGGTCATTTTCGGCAAGCTCCCCTCCGCTGTACTTGAGAGTTCTATTGGCGCAGTCGCTGGCTTTCACGCATTCATGCAGCCCTGGAGCGGGTCTGCTGGGACAGGCTAGTGCTCAAGCCCATGTAAAATACATTATGAACAACCATCGCTAAGTCT
>CAYXVO010000017.1:0-16303 GCA_964467875.1 uncultured Pseudomonadales bacterium
GACTGGTCCTACGGTGTTGGCGCCCGCGTGGGCATGAGCGACCGTCTGTCGGCCAACTTCGAGTTCATCCGCTACGCGGACAAGAACGACGCCGAGCTCGACGCCGTGAACATCGGTCTGGTCTACAAGTACTGAGACCTGCACCAACCCGCTGGCCGCAAGGCCACGAAGACCCCGCCGGATTTTCCTGCGGGGTTTTTTATGCGCCAGAGTTTTGTGCCGACAGACAGACGGGCAGCAGAAGGCAGCCATCAGGGCTGGCGGACAGAAAAGTGCAAAAGGGAACAACGGGAAGAATTTGGTGCCCAGGAGAGGACTTGAACCTCCACGGCCTTGCGGCCACTAGCACCTGAAGCTAGCGTGTCTACCAATTTCACCACCTCGGCACTGAGTCGATCAGCTTGCTTCGGCCCTTGTTGAACCCATCTCGGTGGAGGATTCGAGCCGTCGCTGTCGTCAGTGGCGCGTACTTTACCGGCGAGCTTTTTCTTTGTCAAACACTTTCTTTAAAGTTTCCGAAAGGCCGTGTTTTCCCTGTTTTGGTCGTTCAGTGCTTAAACAGAAGCGTCTATAATCTTTGCAAATTTTGTGCGGCAGCTTCAGCTTACGTCGTTAAGCTTGGTTTGCGAGGTTCTTGTTAGCGCAGTTCTTATTGGCAAGACTTTGTTACGAGAGCACCAGCAAGAGCAGGCAATGCAGCGAGCTGAAGTCGGGCGCACGTCACATGGAAAACTGAATGACCGAAAAAAGTAAGAAGAACCCGCAAGATCCCAACTTCGCGCGGGAAGCCGAGAAGTACGACAACCCCATCGCGAGCCGCGAATACATCCTCGACTACCTGCAGCAACGGCAGGGGCCGGCCACCCATCCGGAACTGGCCGACGAGTTCAACCTGACCGATGACGATTCCATTGAAGCCCTGCGCCGCCGCCTGATCGCCATGACCCGTGATGGTCAGCTGATCTGCAACCGGCGTGGCGCTTATGGCGTTATCAGCAAGATGGATCTGGTGCGTGGTCGGGTACAGGGGCATCGCGACGGCTATGGCTTTCTGATTGCCGACGAAGGTAAGTCCGACATCTACCTCCATGCCCGCCAGATGCGGACGGTGTTCGATGGCGACGTGGTTCTGGTCCGGGTGGATGGCATTGATGAGCGCGGCCGTCAGGAAGGCGTGATCGTTGAGGTCCTGGAGCGCAACACGCAAACGCTGGTCGGCCGTTTCTGGGAGGAAGAGGGCATTGCCTTCGTGACGCCCGATAGCCGTCGTATGACTCAGGATGTGCTAATCGCTCCCGGGGAAACCAGCGGTGCCCAGCACGGCCAGTTCGTGACCGTCGAAATCGTGCAGCACCCCACGCAGCGCACCAAGGCTATCGGTCACGTGACCGAGGTACTGGGTGAGCACATGGCGCCGGGCATGGAAATAGAAGTGGCGATCCGCTCCCACAACATTCCGTTCGTCTGGCCGCCGGAAGTGGAACAGGCGGTGAAGGGCTTCAGCAACACGGTGCAGGACGGGGACAAGCAGGCGCGCGTCGATCTGCGGGATCTGCCGCTGGTGACCATCGATGGCGAGGACGCCCGCGATTTTGACGATGCGGTGTATTGCGAGCCGCGAAAGGGCGGTGGTTGGCGCCTGTTCGTGGCGATTGCCGATGTGTCTCATTACGTGCGTCCGGGACAGCCCCTCGATGTCGAAGCGTCCCAGCGCGGAACCTCGGTCTACTTTCCCGATCACGTGATTCCCATGTTGCCGGAGATTCTTTCCAACGGCTTGTGCTCCCTCAATCCCGGGGTTGATCGGTTGTGCATGGTGTCTGAAATGACCATCAGCCGTCATGGGCGGATCAGCGGCTTCAAGTTTTATGAAGCGGTGATGCACTCGCAGGCGCGGCTAACCTATAACAAGGTTGCGACCATGTTGCAGGACGCCGGTTCAGACGAAGGGCAGGCGCTGCGAGCGGAGTATCGCGATGTGGTGCCGCACCTGGAAAATCTGCATGAGCTCTACGAGGCGCTGCGCCAGGCACGGGAGACGCGCGGTGCGATCGATTTCGAGACCACCGAAACCCGGATCCTGTTTGGTGAGAACCGCAAGATCGAAGAGATCGTACCCGTGGTGCGCAACGACGCCCATCGCATGATCGAAGAGTGCATGCTGGCGGCGAATGTGTCGGCGGCGAAGCTTCTGAGCAAGTTTGGTGTCGTTGCGTTGTATCGGGTGCACGAGGGGCCAGCGACGGAGAAGTTGGAAAACCTGCGGGCTTTTCTGGGTGAGCTAGGTCTCAATCTGGGAGGTGGGCTTAAGCCTTCACCCCAGGAGTATCAGAAGCTGTTGGCATCGATCCATGATCGCCCCGACGCCAATTTGATTCAGACCGTGATGCTGCGGTCCCTGAGCCAGGCTGTGTATACCCCGGACAACGAGGGGCACTTCGGTCTGGCCTATCAGGCCTATGCCCACTTTACCTCGCCAATTCGCCGTTACCCGGATCTGCTGGTGCACCGCGCCATCAAGAGCCTGGTTCGCAGCGAGGCGGAGAATCCCCATGTGGTGCGGGTCAAGGGAGCGCCGCCGATTGCCAAGGGTGAACGCTATCAGTACGACATGGCGCAGATGCTGGCCCTGGGTGAACACTGCTCCATGACCGAGCGGCGGGCGGATGACGCCACCCGCGACGTGGCCAGCTGGCTCAAATGTGAGTACCTGCAGCAGCATCTGGGTGAGGAGTTCGACGGGGTCATCGCTTCGGTGGCGCCGTTTGGCATCTTCGTGGAGTTGAAGGATCTCTTTGTCGAGGGTCTGGTGCATGTATCTTCCCTGACCAGCGATTACTACCATTTCGAGCCGTCCAAGCATCGCCTGGTGGGTGAGCGGACCTCGACCAGCTATCGCCTGGGCGATGAAGTGCGGGTGCGGGTGGTTCGCATCGATCTGGATGACCGCAAGATCGACTTTGAGTTGATCGGACAGGCGGTGCGTCGCACCAGTGACGGTGCGGTCCGGAAAGGGCGCGGCCCGGGTAGTAAGGAGCGTGATGGGGGGGCAGGCAAGGGCAAGTCTTCGCGTGGCTCCTCCAAGCAGAAGTTGCGCGAGGCCTTGATCGAGGCCCCGAAGGGCGGGAAAGGCCCGGCGGCAGCCAAGGATCAGCCTGGCGGCAAGAAGCCCGGCGGCGGTAAGTCGCGGCGTGGCCGGAGCAAGCGCTAGGCGCTTGCTCAACCCATCACTCTGGACCTTTTTAAGCTGAAGAGATTCTGATGCAGGAATTTGAATACGTGTTCGGCATGCATGCCGTCTCTACGTTGTTGAAGCGTCGACCCAAGGAAATTGCGCGTTTGCTGGTGGTGCGTGGACGCCGTGATCCCCGAATGCAGGAAGTGCTGCGGCTCGCCCAGGAAAAGCATGTGCACTGGGAGGAAGCGGCCAAGGATGAGCTGGATCGGCTGGTGGAGGGCGTGCATCAGGGGATTGTCGCCTGTTGCGAAATGACGCCGGAAAAAGGCGAAGAAGACCTGGTTGATTTGCTGGATGCCATCGAGGGGCCGCCTTTTGTCCTGGTGCTGGATGGCGTAACCGATCCCCACAACCTGGGTGCCTGTCTGCGTACCGCAGATGCGGCCGGCGTGCATCTGGTGATTGTGCCGAAGGATAAATCCGCGCCGCTCAATGCCACCGCACGCAAGGTGGCGTCTGGTGCCGCCGAGGCGGTACCGGTGGTGCGGGTGACGAACCTGGCGCGTACCCTGCGCGAGTTGCAGGAGCGCAATATCTGGCTGGTGGGCACCAGCGGGGATGCGCCGGCAACGCTCTATGAAATCGATCTCACCGGACCCATCGCCCTGGTGATGGGCGCGGAAGAAAAAGGCATGCGACGCCTGACCCGCGAGCACTGTGATTATCTCGCGCATCTGCCCATGCATGGCGAAGTGAGCAGTTTGAACGTGTCGGTGGCCACGGGTATCTGTTTGTTCGAGGCGGTGCGGCAGCGGTTGGGTGCCCGCCGCCGATAAGTCTTCCAGACCGCCGATCCCGAGCCGCGCGCAATTTACCTTGCGTGGTGAAAAAAAGGTCACTAAAATGCGCGGTTCCGAAAATTCGGATGACTCCTTGCTTTCCCCGATGGGCGGGGGAGGCTGTCTAAACCGTAAGGAGAGACAATGCGTCACTACGAAATCGTCATCATGATCCACCCGGATCAAAGCGAACAGGTTGCCGGCATGGTGGAACGTTACACCAGTCAGGTTACCACCAGCGGTGGTGCTGTTCACCGCCTGGAAGATTGGGGCCGCCGTCACCTGGCTTACCCGATCAACAAGATCCACAAGGCACATTACGTGCTGATGAACATTGAGTGCTCCGGTGAAATCCTCGACGAGCTGACTCACAACTTCCGTTTCAACGACGCCATCATCCGTGACCTGGTTATCCGTCGCGATGAAGCCGTTACCGAAGCCTCTCCAATGATGCGTGCTAACGAAGGCCGTGAAGGCCGTGGCGATCGCGAAGGTCGTGGCGATCGTGAAGAGCGTGGCGATCGCGAAGATCGTGGTGGCCGTGAAGGACGCCGCTCCTACAATGAAGACGAAAGCAGCGACGACGCCGACTCCGATAGCGACGCGGAATAATTCCAGCGCGTCCGCCAGGGTCGACAGAGTGATCTCGTTGTTGAGAGACCTCGTCATTGAGCGACATTGAAAGATTGAGAGAGGAATAAGTTATGGCACGTTTTTTTCGCCGTCGTAAATTCTGCCGCTTCAGCGCGGAAGGCGTAAAAGAAATCGATTACAAAGATATTGAGACTCTGAAAGGCTACGTCACGGAAACCGGCAAGATCGTTCCCAGCCGTATCACCGGAACGAAGGCACGTAATCAGCGTCAGTTGGCTACCGCTATCAAGCGTGCCCGTTTCCTGTCGTTGCTGCCGTATTCAGACAGCCACGATATTTAATTGCTTTAACCGTTTATGCGTGCGTTAGCCGAGTACCTTTTGCGGGGGCGTGCGCAGGCCACATGGGTGGCCGTGTTCGCCGCTGCTGTGCCGCTGTTGTTCTGGCTCAGCGCGGCTGCCGTGGGCCTGGTGACTTTGCGTCGCGGGCCTCAGGCGGGCTTGGTGCTGCTGTTATGGGCAGCCCTGCCGGCCATGGGATGGTGGATGCTGCAACAGGATCCGCAGGTGCTGGTTGTGCTGGTCACGACCTGGGCTCTGGCGGTAATTCTGGAGCGGACCGTTTCATGGCAGCGTACATTGTTCGGCGGTGTGGCACTTGCCACGCTGATCAGCCTGATGCTACCGGCACTGTTGCCGGGATTGCAGCAGGAACTGGTTCGGGCGCTGGGGGACGTTTACCGCGACCTCTCGCCGGAAATGGTCGAACAACTGGGTAACAGGTTTGACAGTGCACTGAGTGCGTTGGTCGCCGGAGCCTTTGCAGCATCGCATCTGTTATTGGCCCTCGTCTGCTTGATGCTGGCGCGGTCCTGGCAGGCGCAGCTGTTCAATCCGGGAGGCTTTCGCCGGGAGTTCCATGAACTCCGCATGCCGCCGCTGTATTCGGGTGTGGCATTGCTGGTGACAGTGTTCGGACCGTCCCTGGACTACGCGGCAATCAGTGTGGTACCGGCCTTTCTGGTACCGTTGGTGATTGCGGGTTTTGCCTTGGTGCACGGCATCGTGGGGAAGCGAAATCTGGGCGTTCACTGGTTGATCGCCTTTTACGCAGTAGCGATTTTTATGGGTCCCAGCACCCTGTTCCTGCTGATGATTGTGGCGGTGGTTGATAGCTTCATCAATTTCCGCAGCAGGATTGGTACCGAATAAATAGTGCTGGCGATAGGCTGGATTCAGACAGGTTTTGATGAGGTAAGCGAGATGGAAGTTATTCTGCTCGAAAAGGTGCGCCGACTGGGCAACCTGGGTGACAAAGTAAAAGTGGCGGCTGGTTTTGGCCGTAATTTTCTGATTCCTTACGGCAAGGCCGTTCCTGCAACCAAGGTTAACCTGGAGCAGTTTGAACAGCGTCGTGCGGAGCTGGAAAAGGCAGAGGCCGACAACCTGGCACAAGCGCAAGCCCGTGCCGAGCAACTGGAAGGCAAGGAATTCCGCCTGGCCTCCAAGGCTGGTGATGAAGGCAAACTGTTCGGTTCGATCGGAACTCGTGATGTGGCCGACCTGATTTCCGCCAGCGGAGAAGTAGTGACTAAGGCTGAAGTGAAGATGCCGGAAGGTCCGATTCGCAACGTCGGCGAGTACGAAATCAGCGTACAGCTGCATGGCGAAGTCACCACCACGATCAAACTGGTCGTTGTTGGCGAATAAGCTGTTAGCGAACAAACTGTTGGCGAATCAATTGCTGAACATAAAGTTGGCGAATAAGCTGATTTCAGTCAGTGAATAAGCCAGCTCGGCTTGTACGTCCGCTCGTGACGTACTAGGCTTCCTTGGCCTGGGAATGCAAACGTATTCCCGGGCCAAATTTTTTTTTAGAATTAACTCCGCGGTACAACGGGCTTGCCCGTAAATAGTTTAATCCGAATCCCCACCTCGTCAGTACATACCCACGGCAGCAGATTATGACCGGAATGGTATTACCTCACGCCCAGAACCAGGATGCCGCCGGCATTAAGGTTCCGCCCCATTCAATAGAAGCTGAACAGGCCGTGCTTGGCGGTTTGATGGTCGATAACAGCAGTTGGGACCGAATCGCCGATGAGGTGACCGACGGCGACTTCTATCGTCACGACCATCGTCAGATCTTTCAGGCCATTGCGCGCCTGGCGTCGGAGAGCCAGCCGTTTGACATGGTCACCGTGTCGGAGACCCTCAAGCGCCAGGGTGAGCTGGAGAATGCGGGAGGTGTTGGTTATTTGTCGGAGTTGGTGCGCAACGTTCCAAGTGCGTCCAACATCCGCGCCTACAGCGCCATCATCAAAGAGCGGGCAGTGCTGCGTCGCCTGATCAATACGGCTCAGGAAATTGCCGACGGCGCCTTCAATCCCCAGGGGCGCGGGGCGGCGGAGTTGCTGGACGAGGCCGAGCGCAAGGTCTTTCAAATCGCCGAATCCCGCCCCAACCAGGGTGGCCCGCAGGATATCAATCCAATCCTGACCAAGACCCTGGAGCGCATCGATCACCTGTTTAATTCCGATGATGCCATTACCGGGGTGACGACGGGGTTCGTTGATCTCGATGCCAAAACGTCGGGGATGCAGCCGTCGGATCTGGTTATCGTGGCGGCACGGCCGTCGATGGGAAAGACCACCTTCGCCATGAACCTGGTGGAAAACGCCCTGCTGAAAACCGAAAAGCCGGTGCTGGTGTTCAGTATGGAGATGCCGGCAGATTCCATCGTGATGCGGATGCTGTCATCTCTGGGGCGTATCGACCAGACCAAGGTGCGAACCGGTAAGTTGGAGGACGACGATTGGCCGCGGCTGACCTCGGCCGTCAACATGCTTAAGGATAAACCGCTGTATATCGACGACACCCCTGGCCTGAGTCCCACCGATGTCCGCTCGCGGGCGCGGCGGGTGGCGCGCGAGAACAAGGGGCAGTTGGGCATGATCATGGTCGACTACTTGCAGTTGATGCGAGTGCCAGGCTCGACGGAAGGTCGGACCGCTGAAATCTCCGAGATCTCCCGCTCGCTCAAGTCGCTGGCGAAGGAGATGCAGTGCCCGGTTGTTGCGCTTTCCCAGTTGAACCGAAGCCTGGAACAGCGGCCCAACAAGCGGCCGGTGAACTCGGATCTGCGGGAGTCGGGCGCGATCGAGCAGGATGCCGACGTGATTATGTTCATCTATCGGGATGAGGTCTATAACGAAGACAGCCAGCACAAAGGCGTTGCCGAGATCATTATCGGCAAGCAGCGGAACGGCCCCATCGGTACAGTACACTTAGCCTTTCTGGGTAAATATACCAAGTTTGAAGATCTGGCCCACGGTAGCTACGAAGGAGCTTACGAGTGACACGTCCTGCGTGCGCCCGCATCGATCTGGCGGCACTGCGAGAGAATTTTGCGGTCCTGGACCA
Organism: uncultured Pseudomonadales bacterium; assembly: GCA_964467875.1. GTDB lineage: Bacteria > Pseudomonadota > Gammaproteobacteria > Pseudomonadales > Oleiphilaceae > JAEZAA01. The sequence goes on from CAYXVO010000017.1 coordinate 8,034, forward strand.
GCGGGCGGGTGCCAGTCAGTGCTACGGCGTTATCAAGGCTGATGGCTACGGTCATGGCATTGGCCAAGTGGCGCACGCCTTGGCGACGACGCCCAAGTTTGCCGTGGCCTACCTGCAAGAGGCTTTACGCATCCGCGAAGCCGGCATCGACAAGCCGGTTCTTTTGCTGGAGGGCGTGTTTGGCGTGTCGGAGTTTGCCACCTGCGCGACCAATGGTTTTGAGGTCATGGTGCATGCCTGGGAGCATGTCGAGCAACTGGCCCAGGCCGAGTGGGGCGACCTGCCACCGCTGGTAGTGTGGCTGAAGCTCAACACCGGCATGAACCGGCTGGGCTTCGTGCCGGATCAGGCGCTGGCGGCATTGGCGCGGTTGCGGACGTTAGAGCATGTGCGGGTATTGGGGGTGATGACCCATTTTGCCTGTGCAGACGAACCCGATCTCGATCATGCTCAGCGGCAGCTTGATTGCTTGTTGCGCTGGCGGGAGCAGGCCGGCCCGGGGCTCTGGTATGCTGCTGCGAATTCCGCGGCACTGGTGGCACTGCCTGATGCCCGGCTTGATTGGGTGCGGCCAGGTATCATGTTGTATGGTGGCTCGCCCTTTCCCCATATTAGCGCCGATGAACTGGGCTTGCGCCCGGTGATGCATTTGCAGTCGGCGCTGATTGCTACCCGTCAGCTCGTAGCCGGTGATACCGTGGGCTACGGTGCCGCTTGGCGCGCAACAGGACCGAGTCGGATGGGGGTGGTTGCCATGGGCTACGCCGACGGTTATCCGCGCCACGCTCCGCAGGGGACGCCGGTTTGGGTCGCCGGGCAGCGCGTGCCGCTGATTGGGCGGGTATCCATGGATATGATGACAGTGGATCTCAGCCAATGCCCACAGGCGCAGGTAGGCGATCTGGTTGAACTCTGGGGAGCCCGGGTGAGCGTGGATGAAATTGCGAAACAGGCGGGTACGATCTCCTATGAGCTGCTGACGGGGGTGACCCAGCGGGTGCCGCGAATATATGAATACACTGATTGAACAAGTTATCTGCGCGCCGCTTGAAAGCCGGATCCGTCATCCGGCTTTTTTGTGCCTGTGGGTTCCGTCCGGCAAGAGGCCGCCGGGCGCTTTACGGGCCGCGACTGCCAACATGGTGCAGGATTACAGCGGCTAAAAAATCCAGTATGCTTTTAACCAATATTCGATCTACCACATTGTTGAGCATGCTAGTTGCGAGAGGTAGCTGTGTGAAGTTCTTGGTCACCGGGTCAGACACCATGGTGGGACGGGCCATCCTGGAGAGCCTGACTCAGGAGGGGCTCGCCTGCGCTGGGTTGGCGCAGGACTGGCCGTTACAGAAGGACGCAGGCGCCATCCTGGAGCGGCTCCAGCCTGGCATGATCATCAACGCCCATCAGTTTGCCGGTGCTGAGCGCTGCGAACGGGAGCCGGATCGGTGTCGGCTACACAATGTGGAGGTGGTGGCCTGCTTGGCAAACTATGCGCGGGAGCATCGGATCCCGCTGCTGCAGTTATCGTCCTATGCCATTTTCGATGGGCGTAAACAAAGCCTGTATAAAGCAGCTCACCCAGGCAATCCTCAATATCTGTTTGGAGCCTGCAAGTGGCAGGCAGAGCAACTGATCCAGGAGCGTCTGCAGGAATACCTGATCCTGCGGCTGGGGTGGCTGATAGATGATAGGGTCGACGGCTTTCTGGCGCGGTTGGTGCAAGCAAAGCGCAACGGCACGGTTGCCTTTTTCAGTGATGAGCACCGTGGCAACCCCACCACACCGGAGGATGTGGCGCGAGTTGTTCTCGCCATGATCCGCCAGCTGCTTTGCGAGGCCCAGGTCTGGGGCGTCTACCATTATGGCGGAGCAGAGGTGGTGTCCCAGCTGGCGCTCGCACGTGCAGCGGCTGAGTCTCTGATGTCGGCTGAGAACGTGAGCGAGTTGGTGCGCGCGGCGCAGCCCGAACAGGTGGCGGCGCTGCCCGAACCGGGTAACGCCGCACTGGGCTGTATCAAAATTCGCAATACCTTTGGTGTCAAACAGCGGTCTTGGCGCAAGGGTTTGGCTGTCATGGCCACAAACTTCCTGGCTGCCAATCCGGATCACGGCATCGAGGTGGTGGCTGCCAAGGCGTAAGGCCACGCCCCGGCCGGTGCCTGGGTTAGCTCAACCCGAAAACTTCTCAAACACCAGCGATGCGTTGGTGCCGCCAAAGCCAAAGCTATTGGACATGACTCGGGTCAGGTTGGCCGGTCGCATGGTTTCGGTCACAACCGGCGCATGTCCTGCTTCCTGTGTGAGGTTCTGGACATTGGCCGTGCCTGCGATAAAGCCGTTTTGCATCATGAGCAGGCTGTAGATCGCTTCATGGACGCCAGCGGCCCCCAGAGCGTGACCGGACAGGGACTTGGTGGAGGAGATCGGCGGCATCTGGTCGCCAAATACTTCCTTGATGGCCCTCAGTTCAGCGACATCGCCAATGGGGGTGCTGGTGCCATGGGCGTTGATGTAGTCGATGGGCTGGCTGACGGTGGAAAGTGCCTCATGCATGCAGCGGATGGCGCCTTCGCCGGAGGGTGCGACCATGTCAAAACCGTCAGAGGTGGCGCCGTAGCCAACCAATTCGCCATAGATAGGCGCATTGCGTCGCAGGGCGTGCTCGAGCTCCTCCAGCACCAGAATTCCACCGCCGCCGGCGATCACAAAGCCGTCGCGGGCCTCGTCGAAGGGGCGCGATGCCTGCTCTGGTGTGTCGTTGTATTTGGTGGAGAGTGCGCCCATGGCATCGAACAGCATGGTCAGCGACCAGTGCTCTTCCTCGCCGCCGCCGGCAAACACAATGTCCTGCCGGCCCATGCGGATTTGCTCCATGGCGTTGCCGATGCAGTGGGCGCTGGTGGCGCAGGCGGACGAGATGGAGTAGTTGAGGCCGCGAATCTTGAAGGCGGTTGCGAGACAGGCCGAAACGGTGCTGCTCATGATGCGGGGCACCATGTAAGGCCCGATCCGCTTGACGCCCTTGTTGCGCAGGACATCGGCGGACTCGATCTGGTATTGGGAGGACGCACCGCCCGAGCCGGCGATGATGCCGATTCGCGGGCTGGAGATCTCGTCTTCGCTGAGGCCTGCATCGGCGATGGCCTGCTGCATGGCCAGATACGCAAATACCGAAGAGTCGCCCATGAAACGGCGATGCTTGCGGTCGATCAAGGCTTCGGCGTCGACGCTGACGGAGCCCGAAATCTGGCTGCGAAAGCCCTGATCCCGATAGGATTCATTGAAACGGATGCCAGACTGGCCGGTTCTCAGGCTCTGTAGCACCTCGTCTTTGGAGTTGCCCAGGCAGGAAGTGATTCCCATGCCTGTAACCACAATGCGTCGCATAGGCTGAACTCTCTAGCCGGAGTGGTAAGGTAGGCTCGCCATGGTGAACTGGGTAGGTTCTGAGCCGGCGGAATGGAGCTATTCTAATCGACAGCCGGGTTGGGAGAAAGCCTGGTGTCGCCCGCGAAGACCCTTGCGTGCCGGCTGTCGCGTATTCCTGATATGCTGATGGGCCGGCCATACGGTGGACTCGCGCCATCGTGCTTTGATGAGGCATTGGTATGTTTCGCTTTATCCGTTCGCTGGTTTTTTACATTGGCTATGCCGTCGCGGTGCTCGTCGCGGGAATCCTGTTCCTGCCCAGCATGCCGTTTCTGTCTCCTTCCCACCGTTATCGGGTGCTGACTCTGTTTCACCGGTTTGTGCTCTGGTGGGCGCGTATCACCTGCGGTATCCGTTATGAAATCGAAGGGCGGGAGCACATCCCGGCGCACCCCTGCGTGATTCTCAGTAACCATGAAAGTGCCTGGGAGACTTATTTACTCGGCATGTTGTTCTCTCCGCAAAGCACGGTGCTGAAGAGGGAGTTGTTGGCAATTCCAGTGTTTGGCTGGGCATTGCGTCTGATACGGCCAATTGCCATCGACCGTGCGCGTCCTGCCCAGGCTCTCAAGCAGATGGTGCGGCAAGGCAAGGAACGACTGGCGGAGGGCTATTGGGTGCTCATCTTCCCTGAAGGAACCCGGGTGCGGCCGGGTGAGGTTCGGAAATTCAATAAAGGTGGCGCGATGCTGGCATCGCAGGCCGATGTGCCCATCGTCCCGGTCGCCCATAACGCTGGTTGTTGTTGGCCTCCAGGCACCCTGATCAAACGTTCCGGCGTGATCCGGGTGCGGATTGGGCCACCGATTTCGCCGCAAGGCCTGAGTCGTGATGAGTTGCACGATAGGGCGGAGCGTTGGATTCGCGATCAGATGGCCAACCAGCAGGAGCGCAGCGGCCTGGATGGGCAATGATATGCAGGGAAATAACGTTTGTGGGGCAAATAAAAAAGGCTTAGGTGAAAACCTAAGCCTTTAACATTTGGTAGCAACGACTGGAATCGAACCAGTGACCCCAGCATTATGAGTGCTGTGCTCTAACCGTCTGAGCTACGTTGCCTTAATGTGGGTGCGGATTATCCGGATATCGGCGGAGGCTGTCAACCATGTTGCGCCAGACTCTCGTACCAAGAGAATCCTCCGTTACCTGATGATGTCGCCCCCTGATGCCAACGGCGTTGCGTACGCCTAGACGTTGAAGCGGAAGTGAATGACATCGCCGTCCTTCACGATGTATTCCTTGCCTTCCAGGCGCCATTTGCCGGCATCCTTGGCGCCTTGCTCGCCTTTGTAGGCCACGAAATCGTCATAACCGATGACTTCGGCACGAATGAAACCGCGCTCGAAGTCGGTGTGAATCACGGCGGCGGCCTGGGGTGCCGTGGCGCCGACCCGCACGGTCCAGGCCCGGACTTCCTTGACCCCGGCTGTGAAGTAGGTCTGCAGGCCAAGCAGTTTGTAGCCTGCGCGGATCACGCGGTCCAGGCCGGGCTCTTCCATGCCGAGATCGGCCAGAAACTCGGCTTTCTCGTCATCTTCCAGTTCTGCAATCTCTGATTCCAGCTTATTGCAGATCGGTACGACTTCCGCGCCCTCGGCGGCGGCAATTTCCCGGACCTGGTCGAGCAGGGGGTTGTTCTCGAAGCCATTCTCGCTGACGTTGGCAATGTACATGGTGGGCTTGATGGTCAGCAGGCAGAGTTCGCGGATAGCGGCAAGCTCTTCTGGTGCCAGCGCGAGGGAGCGGGCGGGCTTGGCCTCGTTCAGGTGCGGGGTGAGCTTTTCGATCACGGCCAGCTGCTGCTTGGCCAGCTTGTCGCCACCCTTGGCGGCACGCTCGATGCGCTTGGTGGCCTTTTCTACCGTGTCCAGATCGGCGAGGGCCAGCTCTGTGTTGATAACTTCGATGTCCGCCGCCGGATTGATCTTGTTCGCCACGTGAATGACGTTGTCGTCTTCAAAGCAGCGTACCACGTGGGCAATGGCTTCGGTCTGACGGATATTGGCCAGAAACTGGTTGCCAAGTCCCTCGCCCTTGGAGGCGCCGGCGACCAGGCCGGCGATATCCACGAATTCCATGGTGGTGGGCACGACTCGCTGGGGTTTGACGATTTCCTCCAGCTTGGTGAGGCGTGGGTCAGGCATGGGAACAATGCCAGTGTTGGGCTCGATGGTGCAGAACGGGAAGTTTTCGGCATCGATGCCGGCCTTGGTGAGAGCATTGAATAGCGTGGATTTGCCCACGTTGGGCAGGCCGACGATACCGCAGTTGAATCCCATGACGTTTACCTGTGTACGAGAGGGTCGAAAGAAATCGGGCTATTATAGCGGGCCGGAGGCGGGGCTTCTATCGATGCCCTTCAAGGATTGGCTGGATGTTCGGGCGTACACGCCTGTTGGCCGATCAGCCCTTGAACGAGTGCAGCTGATTCATGGCCTTGGCCTGCTCGCCCTGAACCAGAAGCGGGAGAATGCGTGAGCATTCGGCGGCCATGGAATCAAAACTCTGGCGTTCGCTGATTCCAAACCGTCCCAGCACATAATTCACAACCAGGGACTTGTCTCCTGGATGCCCGATGCCCAGGCGCAGCCGGTGAAACTCGTTGCTGCCCAGGTGGGCGATGATATCGCGCAAGCCGTTATGACCACCGTGGCCGCCGCCTTTCTTGATGCGCGCGGTACCGGCGGGGATGTCCAGTTCGTCGTGGGCCACCAGAATCTGATCGGATGGAATTTTGTAGAACTGGGCGAGCGCGCCAACGGCTGTGCCGCTACGATTCATGAAGGTGGTGGGAACGAGGAGGTGCAGATCCTGCTGGTGCAGCGAGATCTTGCCGTACAGGCCGTGAAACTTGCGTTCAGGTCTGAGGGAGGTGCCAGCGCTGCGCGCCAGCATCTCCAGCAGAATTGCGCCGGCATTGTGGCGGGTATCCTCGTAGTCCTTGCCTGGGTTGCCCAGGCCGACCAGCAAACGGATGGGATCCGCCACAATGTTGCTCCTGTGCAATTACTCGGCGGTTTCGCCGCCTTCCGTGGTGTCTTCCTTAGCACCGCGTGGCTTGTGAACGGCAACCAGCGGCAGGTTGTGATCCGGACCGAGTTGCAGTGCGGCAATCTTGACGCCTTTGGGCATTTGCAGATCGGACAGGTGCAGAATCTGGTCCAGTTCCACGTTGAGCATGTCGACTTCGATGAACTCGGGCAGGTCGCCAGGCAAGCAGACCACTTCAACTTCAGTCAGGTGGCGCTCGATCATGCCGCCGCCAGTCTTCACACCCTTGCAGGTGTCTTCATTGGTGAAGTGCAGGGGAACGTTAACGTGGATCGGTTGATCCTTCACGACGCGCATGAAGTCGGCGTGCAGCAGTTCGGCGCGGAAGGGGTGGCGCTGCAGATCCTTGAGGATTGCGGATTCCGTCTGGTCACCGATCTGGATGGTCAGAATGTGCGAATAGAAGGCTTGGTTTTCCAGAGCCTTTTTCAGGTCTTTCTGAACGATGGTCAGCGCAATCGCTTCCTTGTTGCCACCGTACAGGATGGCCGGTACTTTGCTCTCCACGCGACGCAGGCGGCGGCTCGCACTCTTGCCCTGCTCGTTGCGTGGCTCTGCAACAATCACAAATTCATTTGCCATGATAGCTTCCTCGGTAAAAAACAAAAAACGATAACAGCCCGCGACCAGGCTGTTACCGCTTAGGGTGTTGCGCGCCGGAGCGGGCAACGGCTAGGGGAAATCCCCTGTGTTCATTCAACGGGCATTGCGCGGCGGCAGACCTTGCTGGTCCTGCCTTAGCGGAACATCACGCTGATGGATTCTTCATTGCAGACCCGGCGAATGGACTCGGCCAGCAGGCCAGCCAACGAAAACTGGCGGATTCTATCACACTCGCGAGCGTTGTCACGCAGCGGGATCGTGTCCGTGACGACCAGTTCGTCCAGTTGCGAGTTCTGGATGTTGTCGACCGCAGGGCCCGACAGAACAGGGTGAGTGATGTAGGCGATGACGCGCTCTGCACCATGTTCCTTGAGTGCGTTGGCGGCCTTGCAGAGGGTGCCGGCGGTATCGACGATGTCGTCCACCAGGATGCAGGTTTTGCCTTCCACATCACCAATAATGTGCATCACCTGAGCTTCATTGGCGCGCGGGCGACGCTTGTCGATAATGGCCAGGTCTGCATCATTCAGCCGTTTGGCGACGGCGCGGGCACGTACGACGCCACCGACGTCGGGAGATACCACGATGCAGTTGTTCAGGCGCTGGCGCTCGATATCGTCGAGCATCACCGGGGTGGCATAGGCGTTATCCACTGGGATGTGGAAAAAGCCCTGGATCTGATCGGCGTGCAGGTCAACGGTCAGCAGACGGTTGATGCCAACACCGGTCAGCATGTCGGCCACGACCTTGGCGCTGATGGGAACCCGAGACGAGCGAGGACGGCGATCCTGACGAGCGTAGCCGAAATAGGGAACCACTGCAGTGATTCGCCCGGCAGAGGCGCGACGCAGGGCGTCGGCCATGACCAGCAACTCCATCAGGTTGTCGTTGGTCGGCGCACAGGTCGGCTGGATGATGAAGACATCGCGGCCACGAACATTCTCGTTGATTTCAACGGAGATTTCGCCATCGCTGAATTGTCCCACGGTGGCGTCACCGAGAGGGATATGGAGGATGTCAACGACCTTGCGGGCTAGCTCGGGATTGGCGTTCCCGGTAAATACCATCAACTTCGACACGGTGAGTACCTGCTCGGGATCTTGTCTTGTCGGGTTGGAGATTGGTTTGGAAAGTGGCTGGGGTGGAAGGATTCGAACCTCCGAATGGCGGGATCAAAACCCGCTGCC
>CAYXVO010000018.1:0-751 GCA_964467875.1 uncultured Pseudomonadales bacterium
TCGCCATTGTTATGAAAGTAATAGACCCGTGAGTGTTCGAGAAAGCGCCCGACAATGGAACGCACCTGGATATTTTCGGACACGCCCGGGACACCCGGCTTCAGGGAGCAGATCCCGCGTACGATCAGCTCGATCTTCGCCCCCGCCTGGGAGGCACGATAGAGCGCCTGAATGACCTTGGCATCGGTCAGGGCGTTAATCTTGGCCATGACATAGCCCTCCCGTCCCTCCAGGGCGTGAGTGGTCTCCCGCTCGATCAGTTCCAGGATTTTCTTCTGCAGGGTAAAGGGCGCATGGAACAGCTTCTTGATCTTGAGCGCCTTGCCCATGCCCGTCAGCTGCTGGAAGATCCGATGCACATCGTCTCCCAGTTGCTGATCACAGGTCATGAAACTGTAGTCGGTGTACATCCGGGCGTTGCCGGCGTGATAGTTGCCGGTGCCCAGATGCACGTAGCGCTTGAACTGGCCGTTCTCGCGACGCACGATCAGAATCATCTTGGCGTGGGTCTTGTAACCCACCACGCCATATACCACCACCGCGCCCGCCTCCTGCAGACGGCTGGCCAGCTCCAGGTTTTCGGCTTCATCGAAGCGTGCCCGCAACTCGATCACCACGGTCACTTCCTTGCCACGCCGCGCCGCGTCCACCAGGGCCGCCACGATCTCCGACTGGCTGCCACTGCGGTACAGGGTCTGCTTGATGGCCAGCACGTTGGGGTCCTTGGCGGCCTGGCGCAGCAGGTCGATCA
>CAYXVO010000018.1:761-15825 GCA_964467875.1 uncultured Pseudomonadales bacterium
GCGTAAAGCTCTCGTAGGGATGCAGCAGGAGAACGTCGCGCTGACCCACCACATCGAACAGACGCTCGGCCTTCTTCAGGCGTTGCGGCAAGCCGGGGGTAAAGCTTGGATAGTGCAGATCCGGCCGCTTGATCAGATCGCTCAACGCCATCAGCCGGGTCAGGTTGACCGGACCATGCACCTGATAGCACTCGGAGGGATTGAGGCCATATTCTTCCAACAGGTATTGCACCAGCGGTTCCGGGCAGTTGTCGGCCACCTCCAGGCGCACCGCCTCGCCAAAGCGACGGCTCAACAACTCACCCCGCAGGGCGGAGGCCAGATCTTCCATTTCCTCCTGTTCCAGCACCAGGTCGGCGTTCCGGGTAATGCGGAACTGGTACATCCCCTTAACGGTCATGCCGGGAAACAACTCCTCGGCGTGGGCGTGGATCATGGACGACAAGAACACGAAGTTATCGCCGCCGCTGCAAGCCTCATCGGGAATGCGCACCAGACGTGGCAAGGAACGGGGCGCAGGGACAATGGCCAGGCCGGTTTCGCGGCCGAAAGCATCCTTGCCTTCCAGCTCGACGATGAAGTTCAGGCTCTTGTTGACCAGGCGCGGAAACGGATGCGAAGGGTCCAGTCCGATGGGGTTGATCACCGGCAGAACTTCCCGCTCGAAATATTCCGCCACCCAATGCACCTGGGCTGGCGTCCAGTCCCGGCGGCGGATGAAATGAATATTCTCCAGGGCCAGCGCCGGAATCAGCTGCTCGTTGAGGGCGTCATACTGCATCTGCACGTAGCGATGGGCAATCTCGTCGATCTGCGCCAGGACCTGCTCCGGCAGCAGGCCGTCTGGCCCCACGGTTTCCCGCCCGTAGCGGATCTGATGTTTCAGGCCCGCCACCCGGATCTCAAAGAACTCGTCGAGGTTGCTGCTGAAAATACAGAGAAATTTCAAACGCTCCAGCAAGGGATGATTGCCATCCAGAGCCTGCATCAGCACCCGGATGTTGAACTGCAGATGACTGAGTTCACGATTGAAATAAAGATCGTGGCTACTGAGATCCACCGCTGGCACATCGACACTGACTTCGGAGTTCATACCTGCCCTTGCCCGAGAAACGTGGCCGCGGCCACTGGATTAATCGCTTACGCCGGAGCACGCCCTGGCCCATTCTGCGGCCGAACAGGCCGCCAGCCTCGCAACAGTGCGGCCGAAGCGTCCATCAGCCTCGCAGCAGTTGGGCGGCCTTCTTCGCGTAATAGGTGAGAATACCGTCGGCACCCGCCCGTCGCATACACAGCAGCGCCTCCATCATGACCGCCTCTTCCTTGAGCCAGCCATTATTGGCCGCTGCCATGTGCATGGCATATTCACCACTAACTTGGTACACGTAGGTCGGCACCTGCAGCTCTTGCTTGATACGGCGCACGATATCGAGATACGGCATGCCCGGTTTGACCATGACCATATCCGCCCCCTCGGCCAGATCCAGGCGCGCCTCGTGCACGGCCTCGTCGGAGTTGGCCGGGTCCATCTGATAGCTGTGCTTGTTGCCCGCGCCCAGATTGCCGGCGGAGCCGACCGCGTCACGGAAGGGTCCATAATAGGAAGACGCATATTTAGCAGAATAGGCCAGGATTCTGACATTCACATGACGGTGCTTTTCCAGCGCCCGGCGAATCTCGCCAATCCGCCCATCCATCATGTCGGAGGGCGCCACCACGTCGGCACCGGCTTCGGCATGGGACAGTGCCTGCTTGATCAGCACTTCCACCGTGCGGTCATTCAGCACATAGCCACTGTCATCGAGAATCCCGTCCTGACCGTGCACGGTAAAAGGATCCAGCGCCACGTCGGTGATGACGCCCAGTTCCGGAAACCGCTTCTTCACCTCGCGCACGGCGGTCTGGGCCAGGCCGTCGGGATTGAAGGCCTCTTCCGCGTTCAGTGATTTGTGCTCGGGTGGCGTGACCGGAAACAGTGCCAGGGCCGGAATCCCCAGGTTCAGAGCCGTCTCCGCTTCCTGCAACAGCAGGTCAATACTGAGGCGCTCGACACCAGGCATGGATGCCACCGCTTGTCGCTGCTTCTGCCCGGGAAGCACAAAAAGGGGATAAATCAGGTTGTCGGCCGACAACTGGTGCTCGCGCATCAAACGGCGCGAAAAATCGTCGGCACGCATCCGGCGCAGACGGGTTGCGGGGAAATGACGCTCGGTACCCTGGGACATGTTCAGCTCCTTGGCTTAAGACTGTCCCGATTGTACCCCATTCTCTACGGAACCCCACTGTTGCGGCGAGGTTTGCCTGATTCCTGCCTGCCAGCGACCGGTCTGGCTAGAAGCCGAACTGACTTTTATGACCGGCGTGGCCCCTATGGCCGGCGTGGCCCCAGATCTGTACATTGCTGCCGAGCAGGCCGCTCATTGCGGGTTCAGCCCAGTCCGAACGCAACAGATGAAAGGAAGCCAGCACCAGGACGAACGCGGCGGCCATGCAACCACCACCAAATATACGGGAATAACAGATCCGGTTGCGCTGCTGGCGACTGACCCGGTAGCGGGCCCAATGGCGTGGGCTGGTGGGTTCCTGCAGACATAAACTGACGTGTGCCGCCTGACGTTTCGACGGCAACCCGCCCGGCAGGCTTTCATCCTGCTGGCGCAGGTACAGCACGATAACGAAGAGGCATACCGCCAGCACCAGCGATGCCAGACACACATGCGCCAAGCCCACCTGGCGATGCTGCATTACGGCCGCAACCACCAGCAGGCCCAGCAAGCACGCGAGCAAGCTCATCAGCACCACCAGGCCGCGGCCCAGACGACTCTTGCTGCGACGCGAACGGGATACCTGGACATTAACCTGATCGCCGATCTGGAGCGTACCGACGGCTTCCGGGATCAGGGCGGTGAAACGGGAGCTCTCACCGTTCCAGTAATACTCGATGATAGGGAAATAGCCCGGGATGCGGTGTTTTTCCGGATGATGGTGACGTGGCCAATAGCCAGGCTCAATGCCAACTACCTTGCCGCGCGCGGTATAGGCGCTGTAGAGAAATTGCGTGCAATCGCGGATAAGGAGCCAACCGGCCGCCGCCAGCGTAAGCCCCATGAATAGCAGCAACACATCCATTTTTTATTATCCTTTGGGCGTGATGGCACTGAATCGGGCTGGCAGTATAAAAGAACACTTTGTTCACTACAATCCTGTGATCCAGGTCTCACGCCCTCCCTGGCCGGCGGCCTCCCGGGCCGGCTTAGATGGGCGAGCTACCGTAATCCGCGTTGGGCTTGCGAGGCGGATCGGCACGAACATCGTCGGCGATCTGACGGACTTCGCCGCCGCGCTTCATGAACTCCTCCATGTCCCGGGCCAACTGATCACGGGCTTTCTTGCGCGCGGCCACATTAAATGGATCGATTGCTGTGTCGCCTGCCGGCGCCACGGGCGCGGACTCACTAACGTCAACATCATCAAAGTCGTTCATTATTTTTATTCCTCGTACACTCGCAATAGACAACGCTGGGTAATACTCGCTCCCTGCCAAAAGTGAGTCCTTGAAAAATTCCAGAACAGTTATAGAACAGGTTGTATCCACCGCCAGTGGCAAACGCAGGATTTTTGTATCCGTCTGTAAGTGCCACGACGCCGGCAGTACCCGAGCGAGCCCAGTGGCCAGGAGCATTCGGAAGCAGGCGAACATTTTTTGTAAAGAATTCCGGGCGACCTGTAAGAGCTACAGGTAAGAGCTACAGGTAAGAGCCAGAGGTCCGGCTTGATAAGACGGTGCCCTGCAAGCCGACCCACAGCCGGCCCCAGGGCAGACGAGCACTTACTGGGAGACATTCTCCACCAGCCGCTCGGATTGCTCATTCAAGCTCTTGTCACGCGCCACGTCAGCCTGCGCGATCACTCCCACCAGTTCCTGGTTCTTGTCGACAATCATCAAGCGGCGAATCTGGCGCTGGCTCATCATGTCCACGGCTTTGCGGATTTCGGTGTCCGGCGGGCAACTGACCACATCCTTGCTCATGATGGATTGAACATAGGTGATCGTAGGTTCCTTGGCGTCCGCCACAGCCCGAATGCAGATGTCCCGGTCAGTGATCACCCCCAACAGTTTCCTGCCCTCCGTCACGGGCAGCATTCCCACGTCTGAATCCCGCATCAGTTCGGCGGCACGCTGGATGTTGTCACTGGGCGCAACGGATTCCACCTGGCGCGTCATAATATCGGCAATTGTCTTCATCTGGGTTTCCTCCTGTCATGAATGAAGGCACCCGACTCGATGCAAGGACTGTGCAAAATCCTGCTCGGGATCATCCTCACGGCTAAAACAATCTCCTGCTCAGCACCTTCCGCAGGATCTTCATCAGAGACCTCATCAGAGACTTCATCAGCCTCATCAATGACTTCCGGGAAACAGCCTCGGATACCGCGCCAGCACGCCCTGACGAATCAAGCAACCACCCGCCCCTCACCACAAACCCGAGGGTTGGACAATTCCTCACATGAACATTAGAACTCAGAAAAAGGGCGGTCTCATCAGACACCTAGCGAGCCCAGCCGAGCACACCACGGCGTCTCCTCGCTCTCCATCGGTAGCTGACGGTGTCCAACCTTTCCGGAAGACGCGTTCAAAAGGCACTTCCGGGAGACGCTTCCGGGCAGACGGCCGCACACACCTCTGTCGAGGGCTTGACCCACGCAATACGGGAGATGATGCATGGTAGGCATAGCCAGCACGCTTGATCGGGACACCATTGTTCGCGAACTGAACGACCTGATTCACCTGGATTTCGACGCCGCCAGCGCCTATGAATCCGCCATCGAACATATCGAAAACGAGTCCCTGCGCCAACGACTGGACACCTTTCACGCCGACCATGATCGCCATACCCGGCTGCTGGCCGACGCGGTGCGCCGCTTCGAGGGCATGCCCGCGAACGCCGGCGACTTTCGCAAGGTCCTGACCAAAGGCAAGGTTCTGCTCGCCAGCCTCGGCAGTGACGCCACCATCCTCGACGCGTTGCGCGCCAACGCCGAACAGACCAATGCCGGCTATGAAAAGGCCATCCAGACGCTGGCGAGCGAACCCACGCTGGCGGATCTCCTGCGGGCCAACATGGATGACGCGCGGCGCCAACGCCAGTGGCTTGACGCGACCCTGGACGCATCGCCCTGATGACCAGCCGGCCGCTCGGCTTTCTCGATCACAGCGATTGATCACGCTCACCCATCGCAGTCAGTACTGCGATGGCGCCATAAGCCGGCAGGTTAGCTGCTTCAGTTTCCTCAGGGGCCGCGCCCGATCCCTCGCGCGCGGCCCAGGAAAGTTATGTCAATCGAACCGGCCATTTGGGCCAAAACGCTCGGATGAGGAGTTGCGATGGTGGGCACTAATCATAAGCGCATTCTGATTTGTGGCGGAGCGGGCTTTCTGGGGCTTAACCTGGCCAGGCACCTGATCGAACAGGGCCATGATGTCATCTGTCTCGATAATTTCTCCAGCAGCAGTCGCCATCAGGTGGACCACCTGGCGGCCCAGCATGAGCGGCTGACGGTTCTGAAACACGACGTCAGTATTCCTCTCAAACTGATCAAGGTGGACGAGATCTATAACCTGGCCTGCGTCGCGTCGCCGGTGCAATACCAACTGGATCCGGTACAGACCATCAAGACCAGCACCCATGGTGTGCTCAACCTGCTGGAACTGGCGGTGGCCAACCATGCCCGCCTGTTCCAGGCCTCCACCAGCGAAGTTTACGGCAATCCGCACGAACACCCGCAGCGCGAGGAATACTTCGGCAACGTCAATCCCACCGGCCCCCGCGCCTGCTACGACGAAGGCAAGCGCTGCGGCGAAACCCTCTGCTTCGATTTCCAGCGCCTGTATCAGCTACCGGTCAAGGTGGGGCGGATCTTCAACACCTATGGCCCCTACATGCAGCCCAACGATGGCCGGGTGGTGTCCAACTTCATCCTCCAGGCGCTGCAGAACAAACCCCTCACCATCAATGGCGACGGCTCCCAGACCCGCTCATTTTGCTACGTGGACGATCTCATTGCGGGCATTACCGCTCTGATGAATTCGTCGGACCATATCCTCGGCCCCATCAACTTGGGCAATCCCTGTGAGTTTACCGTCCTGCAACTGGCGGAAAAGGTGCGTGAGCTGACCGGCGCCAGCTCCGAAATCCTGTTCCAGGACCTGCCCCAGGACGACCCCGTCAAGCGCTGCCCGGACATCTCCAAGGCCCGTGCGACACTCGACTGGGAACCCCGCGTGCCGCTGGAGGACGGGTTGCGGCGCACCATCGACTATTTCGACCAGGTCTTGACCCAAACCAGGCTGACCCAACGCAAGCGAGGGCGTTCCCGCGCCTCGGCGACACCCTACGCCGTCAACAGCGACACGGCCTGATCGATGCCAGCCTGATCGCCGCCCGCCAGATCCATGCCATAAGGAGCGACTATGCACGGAAGTTCGATAGACATCGATATGACCCTCAAGGGTTCAGCCGGACACCGGGTGCTGATTACCGGCGGCGCCGGCTTTGTCGGCTCGCACCTGGCCGATCGCCTGCTCCAGGCCGGCTACCAGGTCCGCGCGCTGGATAATCTGACCGAGCAGGTGCATGGCGCCCATGCCAAGCGCCCGGACTATCTGGACCCACGGGTGGAGCTGATCGAGGGCGATGTGCGTGATCCCGCCCAGGTGGCGGAAGCCCTCCAGGGCGTCGATGCGGTGTATCACTTCGCCGCCGCCGTGGGTGTCGGGCAGAGCATGTACGAGATCGAGCGCTACACCGACATCAACAACCGGGGCACCGCGGTTCTGCTGGAGGCCCTGGCCGCCCAGCCGGTGCGGCGGCTGGTGGTGGCGTCGAGCATGAGCCTCTACGGCGAGGGCCTGTACCACAACTCCGCCGGCATGCTCTGCGTTCCCCAGGAGCGCGACCCTCACGCCCTGCGCGCGGGCGAGTGGGAACTGAAAGATCACACGGGTGAGAACCTGGAGCCCATTGCCACGCCCGAGTCCAAGATCCCGATTCCGTCGTCGGTGTACGCCCTGTCCAAGTACGACCAGGAGCGTCTGTGCCTGATCGCCGGCAATGCCTACAACATTCCCACGGTGGCCCTGCGCTTTTTCAATATCTACGGCACCCGCCAGGCCCTGTCGAACCCCTACACCGGCGTCTTGGCCATCTTCTCGTCGCGCTATCTCAACGATAAGCCACCGCAGATCTTCGAAGACGGCCTGCAACGACGTGACTTCGTCCATGTCCAGGACGTGGTCCAGGCCTGTCAGCTGGCGCTGGAGACGGAGGATGCGGCCGGCCAGGTGTTCAACGTCGGCAGCGGCAATGCCTACACCGTGTTGGAAATTGCACAAAAAATAGGAAAAGTTCTGAAAAAATCGTACATAAAGCCTGAAATTATAGGAAAGTACCGGATCGGCGATATCCGCCACTGTTATGCCGACATCAACAAGGCGCGCGAGGTACTGGGCTACAACCCCAGCGTGACCCTGGAGGATGGCTTGGCCGAACTGGCCGACTGGCTCAAGAGCCAGACCGCCACCGACCACACCGACGAAATGCGTAACGAGTTAGCACGTCGAGGATTGGCGGTATGAGCAGGAAAACGCGGATCTCATCGACCCTTGGACGCCTGGGCGTGGTGGAATGGCTGCGTCCGGGTGAGTATCAGCGTGCCGAGCAGGTGCTGGCCGATATCCAGGCACTGGGCATCACCCAGTTGCGCACCGGCTTTTCCTGGGCGGACTGGCATACCACCGAGGGCAAGGCCTGGTTCGACTGGTTGATGCCGAAAGCGGCGCAGGCGGTCGAACTGCTGCCCTGCTTTACCTACACCCCACCCTCGCTGGGAATTGAACCCAAAACCTCATCACCGCCCCGCGACCCCAAGACCTACGCCGACTTTATCGACGTCATGATCACCGAGTATGGGCAGTATTTTGAGTGGATTGAGCTCTGGAACGAACCCAATAACCTCAACGATTGGGACTGGCGCCTCGACCCCAACTGGCAGATCTTCTCCAGCATGATCGGCATGGCGGCCCACTGGGCACGCCAACGGGGCAAGAAGCCGGTGCTGGCCGGCATGGTGCAGGGCGATCCCAACTGGCTCGACCTCATGTGCCAGCGCGGCGTGGTGCAACAGGTGGATGCCATCGGCCTGCATGGCTTTCCCGGCACCTGGGAATTCGACTGGAATGACTGGGGCGAGAAGATTGCCCGCCTGCGTGAGGTGCTGGATCGCCACGAGCTGAATCCGGAACTTTGGATTACGGAAGCCGGCTATTCCACCTGGCGCCATGACGAATTCAATCAGGTGAAGCATTTCATCGACCTGATCCAAGCGCCCGCCGATCGCATCTATTGGTATTCCGCCAACGACCTGCACCCCCATGAATCCCATCAGGATGGTTTCCACGAGGATGAGCGCCATTACCACTTTGGCCTAAAAGACGCTGACGGCAACGCCAAGCTCCTGTATCGGGTGTGGCGCGACAGTGGCCTGGACGGACTGTTCAAGTTGGCCCAGATCGAGGGCAAGCGCGGCGCCGGGCTGAGCCGGGAGCCACTGGTGTCGCGGGAGAACGGCATCAGCATCCTGCCGCCCACGCCAAAACCCAATCCAAAGTCAAAGCCGGTGCTGATCACCGGCGGCGCCGGCTTTGTCGGCATCAACGTGGCGGCAAAGATCCTGGAACAGGGCGAGGATGTACTGATCTTCGACAACCTTGCCCGCTCCGGCGTTGAACGTAACCTGGAGTGGCTGTGCCATAACTACGGCAAGCGGGTGCAGGTGGAGATCGCCGACATCCGCGATGCCCACCTGGTGCGGGACGCCGTGCACCAGGCCTCGCGCATCTATCACTTTGCCGCCCAAGTGGCGGTGACCACCAGCATTGACGCGCCAATACCGGACTTCGCCATCAACGTGCAGGGCACCCTCAATGTGCTGGAAGCCATGCGCCAGATAGACGCACCGCCGCCCCTGCTGTTTACCTCCACCAACAAGGTGTATGGCGATCTGGAGGATATCCACTTCCTGCGCCAGGGGCAGCGCTATGTCCCCGAGCCAAAAGCCTGCCGCCAAGGTTTGAGCGAAGCCCAGCCCCTCAGCTTTCACAGCCCCTATGGCTGCTCCAAGGGCAGCGCCGATCAATACGTGCTGGATTACGCCCGCACCTATGGCCTGCCGGCCACGGTGTTTCGCATGAGCTGCATCTACGGACCGCACCAGTTCGGCACGGAAGACCAGGGCTGGGTGGCCCACTTCCTGATCCGCGCGTTGCGCGGCGAGCCCATCACGCTCTACGGCGACGGCTGTCAGGTCCGCGACATCCTGTTTGTCGAGGATCTGGTGGATGCCATGGTGCGCGCCCACGCCCAGATCAACCATTTGAGCGGCCAGGCGTTCAACATCGGCGGTGGTCCGGGTAACAGCACCAGTTTGCTCGAATTGCTGGAACTGATCGGCAGCCTGACCGGTCAGGTGCCGGACTACGACCTGTCCGACTGGCGCCGGGGTGACCAGAAATACTACGTCTCCGACACCCGCCGGTTTGGTGAACTCACCGGCTGGGCCCCCACCACCGGGATTCAGGACGGCGTGACCCAGCTCTACCAGTGGCTGCGGGAACAGCATGGTCCAGCGAGCCAGCGCGCCCAGCCAACGTCGAATCTGTTCCCATCAACCCTGTCTTTATCAAACCCGGCACCATCAAACCCGGCACCATCAAACCCGTCAGCAGGGAAATCGACCAAAAAAAGGAGCTTTGCACCGTGGCCGTCATCAGCAACCTTGCCCTGAACCAGCGAGACGAAAACCTCGACCAACGCCACAGCGAGAAACCCACGCCTGCGCTCATGCGCTCCGCGGTGCTGGAACAGCCCCGCACCTCCGGCGTGATCGATCAGCCTGTTCCCAAGCCGGGGCGGGGGGACGTGCGGGTACGCCTGCAAGGCTGCGGCATCTGCGCCTCCAGCCTGCCCCTGTGGGAAGGCCGCCCCTGGTTTCATTACCCCATTAAAGCGGGAAACCCGGGTCACGAGGGCTGGGGCATCATCGACGCCCTCGGCGAAGAGGTCACCCAGTTACAGGTCGGGCAACGGGTTGCCCTGCTCTCCCAGCACGCGTTCGCCCAGTACGATGTCACCGCCGCCGACGCGGTGGTGCCACTGCCGCCGGAACTGGACGGCCAGCCTTTTCCCGGGGAAGCCATTGGCTGCGCCATGAACATCTTCCGGCGTAGCGACATTAGCGCCGGGCAGACCGTGGCCATTGTCGGCGCCGGCTTTCTCGGGCTGCTGCTGACCCAGCTGGTCGCCTCCGCCGGTGCTCGGGTGATCGTCCTGTCGCGCCGCCAGAGCGCGCTGGATCAGGCACGGGCCAATGGCGCCCATGCCACCCTCGGCACCGAGGATATCTGGGGCGCCATTAATGGTGTCAAGGAGCTGACCGAACAGCGTGGCTGTGATCGGGTGATCGAGGTGGTCGGCCTGCAGCCGGCCCTGGATCTGGCCAGCGAACTGGTGGCGGAATACGGCAAGCTGATCATCGCCGGCTATCATCAGGACGGCCTGCGCCAGGTCAACATGCAGCAATGGAACTGGCGCGCCATCGATGTCATCAACGCCCACGAGCGCGACCCCGCCCGCTATGTCCAGGGCATTCGCGAAGGCATTGCCGCCGTGCTGGCCAACCGCATCCGGCCCCAGGAACTGCTGACCCATCGCTTCCAGCTGAACCAACTAGATCAGGCCTTCCAGATGATGCTGGATCGCCCCGATGGCTTCATTAAAGGATGGCTCGCCCTATGACCGCACCCAAACTGAATCTGGCGACCTCCGACTGGCAGGCGCAGAAACCACGTCTCGGCTTCATGGGCACCGGCTGGATTGGGCGCCTGCGCATGCAGGCCCTGCAACAGGAGGATATTTGTGAATTTGCTGGCGTGTTCGACCCGGTCCCCGAGCAGGCGCAACAGGCGGCTGCCCTAGTGGCGGGTACCCGTCAGCTGGACTCATTGGAGGAGCTGCTGCAACTGGACGGTTTGGATGGCCTGGTGATCGCCACGCCTAGCGCGCTCCATGCCGCGCAGAGCGTCCAGGCCCTGGAGCGGGGGCTGGCGGTATTCTGTCAAAAGCCCCTGGCCCGCACCCAGCTGGAGACCGAGCAGGTGGTCAACGCGGCGCGCGCGGCCGACCGTCTGCTCTCGGTGGATTTTTCCTACCGTTATCTGGCTGGTGTGGAGGCCATTCGCGACGCGATCCAGAGCGGTGAACTGGGCGAGATCTTCGCCGTCGATCTGGTCTTTCACAACGCCTACGGCCCGGACAAACCCTGGTTCTACGACGTGGCCTCGTCCGGCGGCGGCTGTGTGATGGACCTGGGCATTCATCTGGTGGATCTAGCGTTCTGGCTATTGGGCGACCAGGCGGTGGCGAACGTGCGCAGCCAGCTGTTTCATCAGGGCCAGCGGCTGCACCCGCCCTACCAACAGGTGGAAGACTATGCCAGCGCCAGCTTCCAACTGGGTGACGCCGACGTGCGCCTAGCCTGCTCCTGGAACCTGCCTGCCGGTCAGGACGCGGTGATCGAGGCGCGGCTGTATGGCTCCAAGGGCGGCGCCGCCATTCGCAACGTCAATGGCTCCTTCTTCGATTTCGTGGTGGAACGTTACTACGGCACCCGCCGCGATGTGCTGGCGGAGCCGCCGGATGACTGGGGCGGACGCGCGCTTTGTGCCTGGACCCGCCAGCTGGCCAGCGCCAATCGCTTTGACCCCGGCGTCGAAACCGTACAACAGGTTGCCCGTGTCATTGATTGGATCTACCAGCGATGAAGCTGCTTCTGACCGCTGACACCCTGGGTGGTGTCTGGACCTACTGCATGGAACTCTGCGCCGGCCTCAAGCCCTATGGTGTGGAGATCGCCCTGGCCACGCTGGGTCGACGGCTGTCAAAGCGGCAACGGGCCGAGGTTGCCGCCCTGGATCACGTGCAGCTATATGAGAGCGACTACAAGCTGTGCTGGATGCCCGAGCCCTGGGCCGATGTGGAGCATTCCACCCGCTGGCTCAAGGCGCTGGAAAAAGAACTGAAGCCCAACGTCCTGCACCTGAACGACCTGGGGCTGGGCAACGCCGCCTGGCGCACACCCATGCTGCTGGCCGCCCATTCCTGCGTCTGCTCCTGGTGGCGCGCGGTCAAGGGCGAGCCTGCGCCCGCCCCGGACTGGGACCGTTACCGCATGCAGGTGTGGGTATCCTGCATGCATGCCGACCTGATCGTTGCGCCCAGCCAGGCCATGCTGGCCGCGCTGGCGCAGCACAACGGGCGACTGCCCGAGAGCCGGGTGATCTACAACGGCCGGGAGTTTCCCGCACTGCCTCCCGTCAACTCGACCATGCCAGAGAAACAACCGCTGTTTTTCAGCGCCGGCCGGGGTTGGGACGAGGCCAAGAATATCGCCAGCCTGGCGCGGATCGCACCCAGCCTGCCCTGGCCGGTGTACGTCGCGGGCGAAACCCAGGCACCGGCGAGTACCGAAGACCGCACGCTCACCGGCATCCGCAGCCTGGGCCAGCTGGAACCCGAGGCCTTGGCCGGCTGGCTACACAAGGCGGCGGTGTACGTCATGCCGGCGCGCTACGAGCCGTTCGGGCTGTCGATTCTGGAGGCGGCCCGCGCTGGCTGCGCGCTGGTGCTGGGGGATATTCCCAGCCTGCGCGAAATCTGGGGCGACACCGCCCGCTATGTGCATCCGGACGACGACACACAGCTTGCTAGGACCTTGCAGGAACTGGCCGACGATCCAGCACAACGCGCGCAGCTTGCACAACAGGCCCAGGACCGCGCCCGGCGCTATTCGCGGGAGCAGATGGCGGCGGAATACTGGGCGGCATACCGCCATCTGCAAGAGGCCCACGAGGCACAGAAGGCCCGGCCGGAGTCGTCGCAGCGCAGCCATCTGCTTTACACCGGATGATGCCTGCTTACCGAACGACGCTCTTTTTTATCGGACGACGCCTGTTTACCGAATGATGCCCTTTTACCGGATGAAGGGACCGGATGACCGGGATGGATTCGTCGCAACGAGAAGCCGTGCCCTGGCAGCACAGGGCGTCCGGCGGCGCGAACACTATCATAGGGGCAATCCACGAATTGTGATGGCGGACGATCGCCAGACGGAGTACCAGCAGGAACTCACTTCAATGGACTGAGGACAAGGAGTTAACGTTTGAATATTGCTCTGTTTTACCACTCGTTGGTGTCGGATTGGAATCACGGCAATGCCCATTTCCTCCGCGGTATCCTCAGTGAACTGCTGGAGCGGGGCCATGAGGTCACGGTGTACGAGCCCGCCGATGCCTGGAGCCGCCAGAATCTGGTTGAGCAGCATGGCCTGGAACCCATTGAGGCCTTCTACAAGACCTACCCGGCCCTGGTCAGTTCTGTCTATACCGCGCAGGACCTGAGTTTCGAGGCCATTGCCGACGAAGTGGACCTGGTCATCGTGCACGAATGGAACGAGCCCTGGCTGATCAACGGCTGGGGCCGCCTGCGCGGGCGCCGCTCGGACATCCGCCTGCTGTTTCACGACACTCACCACCGGGCCGTCAGCGATCCCGACTCCATCGGCCGGGTGGAGCTGGAGCATTACGACGGCATCCTCGCCTTTGGTGATGTGTTGCGCGAGGTCTATCGGGATAGAGGCTGGGGTCGTGCTGCCTGGACCTGGCACGAAGCCGCCGACATCCGCATTTTCCATCCTCTTTCTAGCGAAGAAGCCAACGCCTGCGCAGAAATCGACGGCGAAGAAAAAACCACCGACCTGATCTGGATCGGCAACTGGGGCGACAACGAACGCACCCATGAACTGGAGGAATACCTGTTCGGCCCCGTACGGGCGCTCAACCTGCGGCTCCAGTTGCACGGGGTGCGTTACCCGGTCGACGTGCTGTACCGCCTGGCCCGGCAAGGCGTGGATTACCGCGGCTGGCTGCCCAACTTCAAGGCGCCCCAGGCGTTTGCCCATGCCCGCGCCACCGTGCATGTGCCGCGCCGGCCCTATGCGCAAACCCTGCGCGGTATCCCGACCATTCGACCGTTCGAGGCCCTGGCCTGCGGCATTCCGCTTATCAGCGCCCCCTGGGACGACAGCGAGCACCTGTTCCGGCCGGGCCAGGACTATCTGGTGGCCGACACTGGCCAGCAGATGCAGGCCCACCTGCGCGCCATTCTCAACGACCCCGACCTGGCCGATGCCCTGGTACAAAGCGGCCTGGAGACCATTCGCAGCCGCCACACCTGCGGCCATCGGGTGGATGAGCTGATGCGCATCTGCGATGAACTGGGAGTGCCGGAGAAATCCGCCGAACCGCTGTACGCCACCCTGGGATAATTCAACAAGGATTTGTTATGTCCACACGCCGACTTTCCATCGCGTTCTTTGGCTCCAGCCTCGTGTCGTCCTACTGGAATGGCGCCGCCACCTATTATCGGGGCATGCTCAAGGCGCTCGCCGCCCGCGGCCATCGCATTACCTTCTATGAACCCGATGCCTTCGATCGCCAGAAACATCGCGACATGGAAGACCCCAGCTGGGCGCGGGTGGTGGTGTATCCCGCCACCGAGGAGGCGGCCGGGCAGATGCTGGAGCAGGCCCGCGATGCCGACATCCTGGTCAAGGCCAGCGGCGTCGGCGTGCTCGACGAGTGGCTGGAACGCGAGGTGCTGACGCTGCAAAAAACCGCCACCCTGGTGCTGTTCTGGGACGTGGATGCGCCGGCGACCCTGGAGCGGGTCCAGACCAATCCGGACGATCCGTTCCGTGACCTGATCCCCCGTTACGACCTGATCCTGACCTATGGCGGCGGTGATCCGGTGGTCCAGGCCTACGAGGCGCTGGGTGCCCGCGCCTGCCATCCGATTTACAACGCGCTGGACCCGGAGACCCACCACCCGGTCGCGGTCGATCCCGCCTTTGCCTCGTCGCTGTCGTTTCTCGGCAATCGGCTGCCCGACCG
>CAYXVO010000019.1:0-15792 GCA_964467875.1 uncultured Pseudomonadales bacterium
TGGCTGGCCGCGTGCGGATCTTTCAGGTCGGTGAGCAGCACCGTGAATTCGTCCCCGCCAAGCCGGGCTACCGTGTCGGTTGCGCGCACACAGGAGCGCAGACGGTCTGCAACAATCAGCAGTAATTGATCGCCGGCATCATGGCCAAGCGTGTCATTGATGCGTTTGAACTGATCCAGGTCGAGAAACAGCAGGGCCAGGGTATGCCCATTGCGTATGGAATCCGCCAATGCCTGATTCAGCCGATCAATAAACAGGCGCCGGTTGGCGAGTTTGGTGAGAGAGTCGAACAGCGCAAGCTGCTCCATTTTCCGATTTGCTTCCTTAAGCTCGGTGATGTCGATGGCGGACACGATGAAATGGGTTATGTGGTCATCGTCGTCTTCCACCGCGGAAACGGTGACGGCTGACCAAAAGTCTGATCCATCCTTGCGTGAACTCAGGACTTCACCCGCCCAGCCATTTTGCACCAGTGTTGCATTCCAGGACTGCGCTTCGCGAAAGCCGTCTGGCTCGGGATTGAGCAATTCGAGAGACTGGTTACGGACGTCCCGCTCGGTATAGCCGGTGACCTGGGTGAACTTATAGTTGATGTATTCGATTGTGCCGGTTGCATCCGTCATGATCACCATGCTGCCGCTGTTCGTCACGGCACTGGAAAGCTTCTGCAACTGAAGGTCAGACTGGCGCAGCTGGTCTATCTTGGACTTGAGGCGGCGGTTCAGGCGATAAATCGTCAGGGAGAAGATACCCAGAGAGATTGCCAGCACCGTGGGCAGCATAATTTGCCAGAGGAGAACGTTTTCCCGGTCGACTTGCGTCTGAACCTCGGGGGACGTTCTGCTGGCTACCAGTAGAATCGCTGTGAGCAGCGCAAGTAACGCTGACCCGGCAATCATATATTTGAACTTCATGGTAGAGGTTTCGCCCGTACTTCCGCGTTTTTCATTCTTATTCGCAAACGGCTTCGACTCTGGAGTGCCTGACGTCCGGGTGGGACGCGAGGGCTCCTTCCATGGGAGTGGTCGGTTCAGCAAACCCTGCTTTTATGACAACGAAAGTCCTTCAGTGCATTGAGTATCGCGAATAAACCCAGTCTTGAATGGCTTAGCTTTGATTAAGTGTAGTCAATTATGAATTTTAGATGAAATAAGCAAAGTCTGCTCCAGTGTATCAGCATCCTTCGGGGCAAGGATCGGGACTTGTTACCGCCAGAAAGCCGTTCCAGCGGTTTCTAAAACTCACAATCTTGCGGCTAGGTAGTACGTTCCGGTGAATCCGGCGCCCCTGGATCAGTATCACGGGGTTCCGGGGTATCCGAAGGCATGTCTGGCGCCGGTGTTTCGGTAAAATCCTCATTGCGAGGGTCCAGTTCCGCAAGGATGGGCGTGGAAAGCGGCATCGTTTGTACAAAAGTCTCCTGGATCTGAACGGGCACCCGTTTGCTGTGCTGAATGTACCAGGTGGTATACAGGGCAAGGATGATCAGCGCGCCCGTGGTGGCATAGAACAAACCATCCGGACCCAGGACAGCCACTACGCTGGCACCGAGGATTGGGCCGATACAGCTACCAATCCCGTAACTGAGCAGCAGCCCGGCACTGGCCGCGACGATTTGTTGGCTGTGTAGTTTGTCGTTGGTGGCGGCCACCGCGATGGGGTAGATAGCGGCAGCGATACCGATAAACAACTGCGCGCAGAGGAACAGGGCAAGCGGGTGGATTTGGCCGACCAGGGCTGTGCCGAGGCTGCTGACGGCTGCCACCAGTGTCAATGTGAGCATGACTTTACGTCGGTCGAATAGGTCGGAAATACGCCCCAATGGCCAGGCGAACACCACGGCGGCCAGCACGGTCGTTGACATGAAGATCCCAATTTCCTGAACGGTCAGGTTGATCTGGTAACCATAAACCGGCGCCAGGTTATTGAATGCACTGATCACGACACCGCTGACCATGGCAGCCAATAGGCCCAGGGGGGAGATTCGATAAAGTTCGCGAAAGGATAGGCGCACGGTTTGTTCCATGGCGGGCGCCTCCAGGCGGGTCAGTGCCAGAGGCACCAGCGCTGCAATCAGAAAAAGGGCCGCAATGCTGAATGGCATGAAAGTTCCCGGATTGCCCATGCTGACCAACAGCTGGCCACCGGCGGCGCTCAGGTAAAACAACACTTGGTAGACCGCGAACAGGGTACCGCGATTCTCGTTGGTGGCACGGGTGCTGAACCAGCTTTCAATAATGAGCAACAAACCGGCCATGGAGATGCCCGCCGCGCCACGCAGCAGCGCCCAGGGTAGGGGCGCGACCCACACCGGATGCAGTAGGCAGGCCATGCCCATTAATGCACAGAACACTGCAAAGCTGCGGATGTGTCCAACCCGCTCGATGATCCGGGGGCAGTATAGGGTTCCAACCACAAATCCGAGCGAGTAACCAACCAGCACCCAGCCGATGATTCCAGAATCGACCTGCTCAAGGCTCAGGCGTATGCCAAGGAGCGTCATGAGAAACGTATTCCCGCTGACCAGTAACCCGGTACTGAGCAACAGCGCGGAAAGGCTGAGAACGGTTTGTTTCATGGAGTCGTCGGTTCTCCTTTGTGAGGGAAGGCTTTATCCAAGGTTGTATGCCTCAGATTGTATGCGTGAGGTTCTACGCATTAGGTTTTACGCATAAGCTTCTATGCCTAACGTGGCCACGTTATTAAAAACTGGCGGTAGGCTGCAACCAATGTGACCATAATTCAGTCAGCTGCACGTACAATCAGTCGGCTGGGTGATCGGAACTGGCATAGTGCAATTTGGTCCAATGCTTACTGGCTTCAACGGTAGCACGCGGTCACACCCTGGCAGCACCGACTTGGTGTCGGTCAGTGAGCGAAGCCGAAGAAAAAATGCAGGTCACGATTTGATCGTCCCATCAGATACACCGCTTCAATCAGGGCGTGAGCCCAAGGTCACAACGGAAGCCTTGTCTACGACTTACTATCGGGACAACTTCCTCTGTTTGCTGGCGAGCGTCACGTCACGTTATGACGCGGTTCTGACTCAGGAGGAACGTACATTCGTTTCCAGCTTTCAGGCCTGTTCCCTTGGGGCGCAATGCCTGTATGTGCGACTGGTCTCCCGCAAAGGCCCGCTGTTCAGGAGCGATAAGTTACAGTACCCGGAAATCCAAGCGCTGCCGGAGGCGCTGACGGAGCTTGCGCAAGCAGGACTGGTGAACATTGATCCTTCAGTGCCGTTAAGGGACACGTTGGATCGCATGACCGTGCCCGAATTACAAAGCCGTCTTGGAGGGGTGAAAGGGCTGAGAAAGTCCGAGCTAGTGGAGCGGCTTTGCACGATTTATGAGCCGGAGGGAGGTGATGGCACGTCTTGGCGCCACTTGCTTGAACTGCCATTCCAACTGGTTCGCCCGGCCCATGATGTTGCACTCGCCAGGCTTCGGTTGATGTTTTTTGGCAACCTGCATCAGGAACTGAGCGAGTTCGTGCTGGCGGATCTTGGTGTGTTCCAGTATGAGTCCTACGGACTGGACGGTACGGCTGCGGCATTTACCGCTCGGGGGCAGGTAGACGCGTTGTTTCAGGCAATACAGTGGCGCCTGGCCGTATACCAGGCACTCGACGGCAATGATGTTGAAGCCATTGCAGGGCTGGCCACTGAAATCGGGCAGTCCGATTTTCTTCCGGCAGCGCGCACACTGTCCAAGGGGCTTAATCAGCTTGGGCGGTATTACGAACGACAGGGCGAGTTTTCCAACGCCCTATCGCTATATCGGCAGTCTGACGTTGCGCCAGCTCGGGAGCGCATCGCGCGAATTTTGTACGCACAGAAGGACTGGGGCCAAGCGTTCAGCCAATGTGAATCAATCATGGCCGAGCCCTGGAATGAGCAGGAAGCCCTGGCTGCTACGCGCATCAGGGATCGGTGCCTGCGCCAGTTAGGCAGGTTGCAAGCCGGGAGCAATCGGCCTCAAGCGTTAAGCAATAGGCCTCGAACCACAAAATCGGGTTCTTCATATCCAGTCGACACGCTGATCATCGATTCGTCCCGCCACCAGGAGAAGTCTGTAGAGTTGCAGGCACTGGCCCATCTGCTGCAGGAGAGCGGTGGCGAGGGATACTATGTAGAGAACTGGTTGATGAATGCGCTGTTCGGGCTGCTGTTCTGGGATGTCATCTTTGCCCCGGTTACGGACGCGTTCTATCATCCGTTCCAGCGGGGACCGGTCGATCTCTATCGGCCAGAGTTCCGTCGTAAGCGCCAGGGCTTGTTCGAGGCGAGAATGGCGAAACTTATCGATGTGCAGTGGTGTCGCACGCAGGTCCAGCAAACCTGGCTGGCAAAGTTTGGCATTCTCAACCCCTTTGTAGCCTGGACGACAGAGGATGAGCCGCGGCTGATGCGGACGCTAGAACAGATACCGCCGATCCATTTGCAGCAGATCTTTTCCCGCATGCTGCTGGACCTGCGAAATCATTGCAGCGGATTTCCAGATCTCATCCGGTTGCTGCCAGCGGGGAGCTACGAGCTGATTGAAGTGAAGGGGCCGGGCGATCGGGTACAGGATCACCAGGCACGGTGGCTGGATTATTTCGCACAGGAAGGCATAGCGGCCCGGGTGGTTCATGTGGTGTATGCAACGGCGTACACTGATGCGTCAGCTCATACCGGGTCAACTACACTGTAGGCAGATTTCATTTCCTTAGTATTTTCTATGTCTAGACGATTTGTTGTTTTTCTACTTCCGCTTTTGCTCGTTGCCTGTCACTCCTCACCGCCGGTCAAGCCGGTCGTCGATGCGCCCGCGACCTTGTCGTCCGCACAGCAGGAGGTAGCACCCGAGCGTTTCGTGCTGCGCCGGCTTCCACCCTTGCTGCAGCCGTACGGCTACCACGGCTTCTGCTCGGGTATCGTGCGTTGCGAAAGCGCGCTGCCTTATGACCAATACGTGGGCATGGGCGGGGTGTTTGAATCCGCTCAGCCTCTCAAGCAGCTGCCAGAATGGGACATCTATCGTCTCCGGCTTGATAACGGCGAGCGGTATTTCTTTTTCGCCCATCGGGAACTGGGCGGGAAGTTCAGCGCGGTTTCGCCGCTGATCCCGGAAGCCGTGCACAAGACGGTGGTCGGCTTCAGGCCGCAGCCGCTGGTTGCCTGTTCCGGTGTCTGGCTTGCGGACCTGGCGCTGGATTTCTCCGGTGTCCGTTACCGCTTGAATGACGGACGCAACATGAGTGCCGCGCAGTTGGGATTGATTCGCGAAGTTGCCGCCGCCGTTGGCGGGCACCAGGCGCAGATCGCGGAACGATTGATTGACCTTGAGATTCAGGCTGAGCGCGAGGACGGCAACCAGGTATACGTGATTCGGCCTCTGGGGGAATTGGTCGCGAACGACCTGAGGCTTTATATCCGTTTGACCGATGCGGGCCCTCAACTGTTTTTCAGGGCGCTGTACGTGGGCGAACAGCGGTTGGGCGTCCGCACCATTGAGTTCAGCGCGGATGAGCAGCACTGGACCATGAATGGCTTACGCCTGGCCAGCCGTAATTACAATGGCCAGATGCGGGAGTGGCTCGATACACCGGCTTCGCCGTTACAACTGGTGGTGGCGCGACGCCTCGCTAAAGCCAAGCATGCCCGCTTGCGCTTTACCGGCCCCGACTATTACGACGACGTTGTGTTGACAGCGTTGCAAAAGGACGATTTGGGTCGGGTGCTGGCCCTGTTTGACTTGTTAAGGGAGTCCCAAGATCAGTCTGCTGTTTTGGCCTGCCCAGACGATGGGGCTTCTGGCGCGGCGGCTCTAGAATAGGAGGTCTCAGCCGTTGGCGCCGGGAGTTTCCGCGGTATCGGCTCCAAGGCGCCCTCTGCTCTTATTCTGTCGCCAGGGCTAAGGAGCACCTTTTATGGAAACGAAGAGTACCTATCGCACGAAAGCCACCTCGAATCATCAGACCAGTGACTGGCTCGCGCCCATGGAGCCCGATGACGCATTGGCCGACGAGAAGCAACGCGCCCGCGCCGAATCCCTGCCTGCACATCGATCCGAGATGATGCGACCCGTCGCGACCGGTAGCAGTTATGTCAACGTGGGCGGCTCCGAGCGGATCGGCTCGCTGTTGGCAGGCGGCGCCAGTCTTGCATTCGGGCTTATGCGTCCAACCTGGGCACGTTGGCCCTTGATTTTGGCGGGTAGCGCCTTGCTTTACAGAGGAGGCACCGGTCACTGCTTCGTCAATAGTCTGCTGGGCCGGACAACGGCCTCCCGCGATGAGCATGCCCAATCGGTTGAAATCAGCGAAACTGTCATCGTCGACCGGCCCAGGGCCGAGGTGTTCGCGTTCTGGCGCAATTTCGAGAATCTTCCCCGCTTCATGGATCACCTGCGTTCCGTACGGCAGCTGGATGGAGAGCACTCCCATTGGATCGCCCAAATGCCCGCCCACATGGGAACCTTGTCCTGGAATGCAGTGCTGGTAGAGGAGCGTCGAGATGAGTATCTCGCCTGGCAGTCGGTGGCAGATGCTTTGGTGGACAACGCCGGAGCAGTTGGCTTCAACGAGGTCAATGGTGGCCGTGGCACGGAGGTTCAGGTCAATATCCGGTATCGCCCTCCTGCTGGCGCGGCAGGGCTCGCTATCGGCAGGGCGTTAAACCCCGTGTTTTCCCGCATGGTCCACGCGGATATTCAACGCCTGGAAAAGGCATTGGCGTCACCACGAGAAACGGCTGCAGTTTAGTGGTGAAATAGGCGGGCTGGGTTCGCAGCCTTGCGCAGCGCAATGGCTGGTGTGAGAACGGGTAGGAGATGGAATGTGTTTCAGTTTGGGTGGGAGTATGGCTTTAAAAGGGTTAGGGAGTAGTAGAGAAGGGGGTAGCACTGCCCCCTAACCCGGAAACCGTGAGCTATTTGGACACGGCGTCTTTCAGGCCCTTGCCAGGCTTGAATGCCGGTGCCTTGGAGGCGGCAATCTTGATCTCCTTACCAGTTTGCGGATTACGGCCGCTACGGGCAGCACGCGAACGCACGGTAAAGGTTCCAAATCCGATCAGGGACACATCGTCGCCTTTGGCGAGCGCATCCTGAATGGAGCTAGTGAAGCTTTGAATGACACGCTCGGTAGCTGCCTTTGAAAGCCCGGTTTCTCCCGCAACTGCGGCAATCAGTTCAGATTTGTTCATGAAATCTCCGTATTACGACAAGCTCTTTAACGAGAGGTGTGTTAGTCACCCCTCTCAAAATAGACCGCATCAGGTAAGGCTTCAAATAGAGGGAAAGATTATTTTTGTATCTGGCGCGGGTTTCGGGGGGGGGGACAGGAAGGCTGGGAACAGCGCACCGTCATTCTTCACGGCGAGCCATCACGCCTGCGGCACAAAGGATATTAAAGAACGCCTCGGCAAAGAGCTGGCGTCGGGCCTGATCAATGGCCAGGCGCACATCATCGACCTGATGCTGCTGAAGGGTTTCAATTGTGACGGAAAACGTTGAATTATAGGCCTTCAGCAGTGCCTTCAGGGATGGCACATGGGGCCTTATCTCGGGCATCTCCGGGGTCAGCTCGACGCCGCAGTTTTCACCGAGTTCATGGAGAGCAATTCGGAGACTCACATCCTCCGGATCGTCTTCCGTTGGAAATTGAATAACTCTTCCCATCTGCCCCTTCTATATTCGGTTAAGTGTTACCTACATAGATTTCCGCTATACAGGCGATACCGACACACAGGCCTTACCTACATATTAGTGCACCTACCTCAGCCTACAACACCCGATTCGGTTCAGCCTCCGACCCGGAAAGGCGAACGGCGGGCGAATAGCCGGTGGCAGGATCGCCTACGTCCCGGTCAATGCAGGTGCACTGGCCGTTCCCCCTGCCCCTCAGAGCGATAAGGTCTGGTTGGGTTCTCGGATTTAGCAGCGGTCTATCTATAAGATAACTGTTTGTAGGATTCCGGATTAGTTGACCACTACAGTGGCTCGGATTGAGTAGGGCGCCTGAAGCTTGCACTTCGCGCCCAGGGAACGGAAAAGGATGGACTCATGCTGATTGTATTGGCTTTCTTCGTCGCACTGCTCTGCGGTGCTATCGGTGGCTTTCTCTATCACACCCAACAACCGGCACACGAGCGAGATGGGCTTGGCCTCCAGGATATCTCCTGGCCGCGCAGCCGTGTGGGCACCGACAGGCCCGAGGAGCATGCACGCCTGTATCTCGGCGTGATCGGCGACTGTCTGTTTGGTGCCGTTGGCGGCATTCTGCTGTTGGCATTGTTGAATCGCCTACTGGGTGATTACGTGAGTCCGATTTTTGATCCCAGCGCAGTTGCCATAGCGCCTCATTTGCTGTTCATCGCCTGGCTATACCTGGTTGCCACCGCGACCTTTGGCGGATATCTGGGCTTACGCCTGTTACGTTTAACGACCGGCTCCGGCATGGCCCACTGGAAACGTCAACTTGAACAGCAACGCCAGGACATGCAGTTGCTGGAGGCGGAGGTGCGGGAATCCCGTTCAGGCCTGCTGGTAAGAGAAGGCTCGGAAAAGCTCAAGCAAGGTTATCTGCGTAAAGCACTCAAGGCATTCGAACGAGCGCTGGCCCTGACACCGGGACGTGCGGGCATTCTGGGTCAGTTGGGGTACTGCAAGTCGCTGCTGGCGGAGGAAAAGAATCGGACGGAAGGTGAGGAGCCGGTGACCATAGAGCAGGCTCTGAGGGATTTAAACGAAGGTATCCGCCTGATTGAAGAACAGTTGGATCCGGATGCGGATTCTCAGGCCGCCAGCCCGCTTTACTACAACCGGGCCTGCGTTCAGTACCTCAAATGGCGTGGGCAGGGGCGCTCACCTGCGCGTTTCAAGGATGAGGAGATTGATCAGCTTAAAGGCGACATCCAGCGTGCGCTGCGCCAGGATGACGCGAACCGGATCTGGCATGGGCTATTGGTCGATTGTGGTCTCGCCAAGTCAGAGGCTGGCGCGGACCACCTGACGACACGGGATTTTCGGGATCTCTACGAGCATTCGTCATCATTCAAGACCTTTGTGCTGGAGTTAAAGGAGAGCAGGGCGCCAAGCCTGGGCATACATCACCTGCAGAAAGCACCGGCCGCGTTTGAAATGGACGAGGTTTCTGTTTAATAGCTGTTTTAGGTGTGACTGCTTAAGGCGTGGCTGCTTAAGGCGGGAATGTTTAAGACTTGATTGCAGGGCCATGCTCTTTACCAATCAGAATCAGCGGAGGGCTATGCCGTTAAACCATGGATGAGTTCCGGATCTGTTCCGTTGTTGATCTCCTGGCAAGGTTAAAACAGTGTGAACCCTACCGAATGTTTCGTGGGCAGGCTTGTGCCGAGTGGCCATTGCTGCCGGCCATGGGGCGGATGCACCGGGTGCTCGAACGGTATGCGGGCTGGCATGCGGTCGAGGCGGATCTTTTGGAGCGCTTTCAGAAATATGCCCGGCCGTTTCTGACCAAAGAGCCGCTCAACCGGTTGGAGTGGCTGGTGATCGCTCAGCATTACGGACTGCCGACCCGTCTGCTGGATTGGACCACCAATCCTCTCAAAGCGCTGTTCTTCGCGGTGGAGAATCCCTGCAACACCGATGACGGGATTCTTTGGGCACTGGAGCCGCTCGAATGGTGGAATCACATGTCCACCTCCGAGCGTCAGCTCGATGCGGCAGGCAAGCTGGTGGCGTATTTTCCGGATCACGTTAATCAGCGGGTGAGCAATCAGGAGAGCTGCTTTACCCTGTTTCCGTTCCCGGCGGATTCAAGCCCAATCCTGTCGCTCGATAGTCCCGAGCGTTATGACGAACATATACGTCGTCTTGCCAAATTTATTGTGCCGGTGGATTTCAAGAAAGAGGTGCGTCTGGAGCTTCACAAACTTGGCGTAACGCATCGTTCGATGTTTCCAGGACTCGACGGGTTAGCCAAGAGTATCCGGCGCGAAATGGAGCTGGATTGGTAAGGCCAGGCCAGAGACTCAGGTGCATCGTCTTACAGCAAGTCCGCGATGGTTATCAACGCTGTTCTCGTACCTGCATGTGACATTGTGCAGTGGGGTGCAATAGGTTTGTTCTGTTCTGTTACTGACGTGGAAAGCGTGCAGAACAACACATATTTGCCGGAGCCTTGAGGCGACTTGGCCTGAGCAAGGCGCTATAGTCTAGGCAGTTACCAGGGTTTGGAGTCCATGCCAATGTCCACCGCAATTCCCACCAATTTACTGAAGTTGATCATGCTGGCGGAAGTGCCTCGCTCGATCTATATGGACGCGCCTAAGTGCGATAATGCCAGGGATGAAAAGAGGCGGCTGGATTTTCTGAAAATGCTACGCCGTGCGCCGGCGGCGGAACCGGCTTCTGTGACATCCAAGACGAAGTCTGTCCATCAGTTGAATGCTGCACTCTGGCTCCGTTTCCCGGAAATGCCCACGAAGCCGGTTGCTCTGTTTATTGTTTACCGGGACCAGAAGGGAGAGTTCGCCGTCATGGTGGATGAGGTGAAGGCCGCCCAGTCTTTGATGCTGTCCGGCAATGTCACGATCGAGGCGCGGGGGACGATCGAGTACCTGTATGCCTGCTGTTCCGGTGTCGCGGAAGGTCAACGCTACGTGGTCGATGAGTTGTACGTACAGAAAGTTCCTGCGGAATCTGCCGCTAACGAAAAGGGGCGTACCGCTTAGTTTGCTAACCTGCACCGATCGCTTTAAGACGTAACCTCAGCGCCGCCGTGGAATAGTTCGCGTGCAGCTTTAATACGCCTCCGCAATGCTCCTCACACAATCCTCGACGTTGATCTAACACAAGCCGCGCTTACGACCCAGTTCGTCCGTAATGGGCCTGTGGACGCACCTGCGCTGCCAATGAGGGCGGCAGTGCATGCCAATCCAACCCAGTCAGGCGTTTTAATGCCTCTAGCGTGTGCTTTGGACGGCGTTCGTTCAACTGAATCACGTTTTGTTTGCTCATGGTTCTGTCTCGCTCTTACCGCTCTTTACGGCTTCTACAACTTTGTCCGTAGTTGCCATATTGGCAAAACGGCTTTGTTGTTAGTGATAAAGCGATAACCGTGCCAGGGTGTCACTCTACATATAAAACAGTTGGTTATATGTTGTCTGAGTGAAGGGGAGTGACGTTTTACGGCAGTTTGTGACAGGGAAGGAAGTGGTCCTGCGCCGGGTTAGGGTCCGTCGCAAAGACGTTTTTGTGAGTCTTTGGGACTTTTGCGAATCTGTGGCGCTTCTGTAGGTCTGTGGCAGCTTTTGTGCCTGTGGCACTTTTCCATGCCTGTGGCACTTTTCCATGCCTGTGGCACTTTTCCATGCCTGTGGCACTATGTGGCAATATTGAAATATCCCATTTGATTGAGAGCAGCCTATGACCGAATCAGCTTTTACGGATGCATCTGCCGATGACATTCTACGCGCCAAACTGAATCTGGAAACCGCAACGCTTGCATGGCAGGAGCTCCAGCTGCATTTCGCTGCGGGGCGAGTGATTCAGGTTTCGCTCGAACTGGATCTGGTCGAGGTAGCGCTACAGTTGAGCAAGGATAATCAGTCGCTGGTTCAGGCGTGGCTGAACAAGGGGGAGGTGATGACCGTCTCCGCCGAGCAGGCGCAGGATTGGTATGGGCGGCAGGCGCGCCTGTGGGCTGTCGTCGTGGCGCCCTGGGTATTGGTTCAGGATCGCGATCCGGCCAAGGAATAGGCGTAAGTCGCCAGACAAGAAAGAATTGCCAACCAAGGACGTCTCATGCGTATTGCCCTGTTTTCCGATCTACACCTTGAGTTCAATCGGGACCTGATACTGGATATCCCTGATGCGGATGTCGTGGTTCTGGCGGGGGATATTGGCCCGCTGGAGGACTCCCTCACACTGGCGACACAACTAGCCGCCAAGCACTCTGTACCGGTGCTGTTCGTGCCCGGGAACCATGAGTACTACGGCCAGGATATCGACGCGTTGAATCGGAATCTGGGGAACTGGCAGGAGCCGAGCGGGCTGGTGCATGTGCTGATCGACCGCTCCATCGTGCTGAACGGCGTCCGCTTTCTCGGTACGACGCTCTGGACTGACTTCATGCTCAAGGGCGAAGCCGCGCGGGAGTTGGCGGAACAGGCCGCCAGCCGGTTTTTGCCCGACTTCAAGCTAATCCGGCGCGGCGGTCAGCCGATAACGGCAACGGACCTGAAAGAGTTGTATCAACAGGCCCGGCGGTTTCTGGAGCGCGAGCTTGCCGCAAGCGAGGAACCGTGTGTGGTTGTCACCCATTTTGGTCCAGAGGAACAATGCTGTGCCCCCCAATTCTCCACCAGCCCGCTGACGCCTTATTTTATTAACAACTGCGCCGATTTGATCGAGCGCTATCAGCCGCGTTACTGGATGTTTGGTCACACCCATCATTCCGTCGACTACCAGATCGGCAGCACGCGCATTGTCTCCAACCAACACGGCTATCCCCACGAAGTTAACAAAAGCTCAGGGTTTCTCATGGATAAATGCTTTGAGCTCTGAATGAGCGGACCCTCTAGCCGATATTCTGCGGTATCGGGACGACCGGTTGTCGGTGAGGATCCAGCGTGCGGGATTAGTGCACATGATCAATGTGTCACCAATTTGCGCAAAGCCCCGAACGGCATGGGCTGTGGATAAAGTTACCCAGGTAATTCACAGAGTTATCCACAGTTCTTGTGGGTTACTTGAAAGAAGTTGTTCTAACTTGTGCTGGCCGGCGGGTGGTCGGCAGGATTGACTTTTAGTTGATCAATGTGAGCGTCCACTAATCCTTCTCTGCGGCGGCGGATCGCTCTAAAACTGATCCAACCGCTTAAGCACTAGTCAGCCTGGTGATCTTGTAGTCAAAGTGAGGCGAAGCCCGTGATAGCAGCCTCTGAGGCAGTTATTCATAGAGTCATTCACATAGTTATCCACAGATTTTGTGTAGAAGTAGGCGGAGTTATTCAGTTGCGGTGCAACAGGTGCGTGCTTCCTCCACTAACCCATGAAATAGCGCTTGCTGGTCCTGTTCCCGAAAGAGGTATTCCGGGTGCCATTGCACTCCGATCACAAAGCGGTCCCGGTGTTCGATGGCTTGCACGATATCCGGACTGCGTTCGCGAGCGCTGATGACAAGATTGTGGCCAAGCTCTTTGATCGCTTGATAATGCAGGGCGTTTACCTTGCTGGAGCAGCCACGGAGAATGCTCGCAAGCCTGGTATTGGGCGAGACGACAATATCCTTGCGGGGAAATATGGTTCGAAGGTGGGGCGTTTCCACATAGAAACCTTGGATGTTCTGGTGCAGATTCCCACCCAGGTGAACATTGATGAGCTGGGCGCCGCGGCAGATACCCAGTACCGGGCGCTGGAGTTCCAATGCTTGTTCCAGGAGTCGGGTCTCCAGCGCGTCCCGGGTGGAATCGCCATACTGGCTCACCTTGGTGCTGAACAGCTTCCGAATGAAAAACAGCAGGGGATAGAGCAGGCGGGTCAACAGAGAGCGAATGATGGAGCGCTCCTGCTTGATTTGCTCCAGAATTTCATCGGGCTCGGCGCCATATAGGGAAGGATCCACATCGGCGCCGCCGCCAATGATCAGGCCTGCCAATTCTCGCATGTCGCACGGGCGGCTGGGGGTCACTCGTTTGGCCTTGCCGCCCGCCCGCCAGATGGCGAAATGGGTGAAATACCAGGCTGCCAGACCGCCTTTGTCGGGCCCGGTCACACCGATCTTCGGCTTTCCTCCTGCCGTGAATACAGGCATATATACACTCCGGTAGCAACGAGGTGGGATTCGGCACCGGATGCATGATCAGCCAGCCGGCAGCCAGCTCATGCAGGACATGATAGTGTGTCGACTAACTGTCGACGAAAGAGTGCTCCGTCTGCAGGCTGGCCCTTGCAAATGGTCGATTTAATCCATGCACATCCAGTGAAATCATATCGAAATGGGACGGTTGAAAGGGATAGTAGAGAAGCACCAGGAGGGTGCCCAAATCAGTTGACGCACGTGCGGGCGTCATCGCTACAATAGCGGGACACTGTATCCTGTTCGGGATTAGGGCTGATTCCAAGGAGTTATCATGAACATTGTCTGGACGAACCACGCGCTTGTAAAAACGGGTTTTGCGAAAATTTTCGTGTCGATGCGACGAACGCTGGCGTCGATACTGGCTCTTTCGATTCTGATGCTGAGTGTACAAAGCTCTGTGGTCCAGGCGGCGATGGTGTCGACCCAAACGCTGGTGCAGGAACAGCGGGCGCAGTATGACCGTGATCGCATCCTGGATACGGTGAGCCAGGAGCAGGCACGGGCGACGCTGGTTAGCCTGGGGGTGAATCCCGAGGATGTGGAAGCCCGCATTACGCACATGACACCGGCGGAGTTGGCCCAATTCAACGCCCAGATTGATGACCTGCCAGCAGGCGGGAGCAGTTTCTTTGCCGTGGTGATTTTCATTTTGGTGCTGCTGATTATCCTGGATCTGCTGGGCGCAACCGATATATTTCCGGCCATTCGGCCTATCCAGGTCAACTGAATGCTCAATGGATTTCAGTAAACGACAAAGCGGCGCTGTTTTGGGCGCTACGCGGTGGCCGTATACGCTACTGCTTGCAGCACTGTTCCTGCTCGGCGGGTGCGCAACGCCACACCTAACTGAACGGCTGCTCGCGTATCCGCCGGCGGATCTGCCATCTCGGGTTGAGCTCACCGACGTTCCGTTCTTTGCGCAGGAGTTGTATCAGTGCGGCCCTGCCGCACTGGCAGAAATGCTTCAATATCGGGGAGTTGCGGCAACGCCGGAGGCGCTGAAGGGGGAAATCTATCTCCCCGAGCGACAAGGCAGTCTCCAGGTGGAGCTGGTTGCGGCGGCGCGCAGCCGGGGATTTGTCGTGTATCCACTGGCGCCCAGCCTGGATGATCTGTTACGGGAGGTGGCAGCAGGCAACCCGGTTCTGGTATTGCAGAACCTGAGCCTGCCGATTTATCCCTTATGGCATTATGCCGTGGTGATCGGTTACGACCTGTCGCGGCAATCCCTGCTTTTACGCTCCGGCACGACGAAGCGGCAGGAAACGCCACTGGCGACCTTTGAACGAACCTGGGCCCGAGGAAACCACTGGGCAATCCTGGTGTTGCCGCCGGATCGATTGGCTGCCACGGCGGAGCCTTTGAAGCACCTGACGGCCGTGCAGGAACTTGAAGCCGTGGGCCGGATTGCCCAGGCAAGGAGCGGATTCCAGACCGCGCTATCCCGATGGCCACGCAACGACATTGCCTGGCTTGGGCTGGGAAATGCGGCCTATGCCCTTGAGGACTTTGACCAGGCGGAAGCAGCCTTTCGCAGCTTGCTGGAGATTACGCCTCTGAGTGTGCCGGCGTGGAATAACCTGGCCTATGCCTTGGTTGCCCAGGGGTGCGACCGGGCAGCGGAACAGGCCGCCGCACGGCTTGCCCTAGAGCAACTCGCTACCAACGAAAACCTGAAAGGCGAGCCGCGTCGCCGTAAACGCCGCGCCCAGCTAAGTCTGCCCGTGGCTTTGTCCCAGGAACATAAATGACTACACCTTTTCGCTGCGGGTTTGTGGCCATCGTAGGGCGACCCAATGTGGGGAAGTCCACCTTGGCCAACGCCCTGATCGGCGCCAAACTGTCTATCGTTTCGCGCAAGGCGCAAACCACCCGTCATCGCATTAACGGCGTGCTCACCCGTGAAAACGAACAATTCGTTTTCGTGGACACGCCCGGTTTTCAGACTAAGCATGGCGGCGC
>CAYXVO010000020.1:0-2862 GCA_964467875.1 uncultured Pseudomonadales bacterium
GCCCATCCGCTCCATAAAATGGAAAAGACCTACTGGGCTCAGGTGGAAGGACTTGTGACCGAGGCAGCCCTGGAGCAACTGCGCCGAGGCGTGTCATTAAATGATGGTCCCACGCGTCCAGCGAAAGCAGGAAGCATCAGTCCGCCCGCCATCTGGGACCGGAGTCCGCCGATCCGGTTTCGCAAGGACGCTCCTACGAGCTGGATCGAGCTGACCATCCGCGAAGGGCGCAACCGACAGGTTCGGCGCATGACGGCGGCCGTTGGCTTCCCCACCCTACGCCTGGTTCGTTACCGCATTGGCCCCTGGTCATTGGATGGAATCGCACCCGGGACCCTGAAAGAAGAGCTGGTCCACCTGCCCGGTCCGCCGGCTCCAGCTCGCCCGACACGAACATCCGCCAGCACCAGGCGACGCCCGAAATAGAGATCACCTTGCCAAGCTAACAGATCAAGGGAGCCGATATGATCAAGAACCCCCGCATTACAGTCGCCACACTCGTCGAGCACAACCAGCGTTTCCAGCTGGTGGAAGAGTGCTGCAACGGCAAGATCGTATTCAATCAACCCGCGGGGCATGTAGAAGAAGGTGAAAGCCTGCCGGACGCGGCAAAACGCGAAACTCTGGAAGAAACCGCTTGGCAGGTGGAGCTCACCGGCCTCCTCGGCGTGTACATCCTGCCCATGCCGGAGCAGGACTTCACCTATTACCGCTTCTGTTATATTGCTACAGCCCTTACCGACTCCGGGGAACCACTGGACACTGACATACTGGGCGCGCACTGGCTCAGCTACGAAGAAATTCTGGCGCGCCGGGACCAGCTCCGCAGCCCCTTGGTATTGCAATGCATTGAGGACTATCGGCAAGGTCACCGGTTCCCACTTCACCTGATCCACGAAGCAAGTCCAACCCTGGCCACATCAACTAGTCCGTTGCCGGGCCTGACTTCCAGCCCCAGTTAAGGGATAATGCTCACCCCTTGAACATGAGTTGCCAGATATTTCGATGATAGCAGTAGAACCAGGCGCCAAAGTCATTGTGGGCATGTCCGGCGGGGTCGATTCCTCCGTCGCTGCCTTGCTACTTCTGCAACAGGGCTTCAATGTCGAAGGCCTGTTCATGAAGAACTGGGATGAAGATGACGGTACCGATGCCTGTACCGCCATGGAGGATCTCGCAGACGCCCAGGCGGTTGCCGACAAGCTCAAGATCCGACTTCATGTTGCCAGTTTTGCGGCTGAATACTGGGACCGGGTTTTTGAACATTTTCTAAGCGAGTATGGTTCCGGCCGCACCCCTAATCCGGACATCCTTTGCAACAAGGAAATCAAGTTCAAGGCGTTTTTGGACTACGCCCAAACGCTAGGGGCCGACTACATCGCCACAGGCCACTATGCCCGTAACGACTATGCGCGTAACGACTATGCCCGTAACGACCATGCTCCTAACGACTATGCCGGTAACGACCATGCTCCTAACGACTATGCCGGTAACGAATCCGGCCGTAACGAAACACGGCCGTCGGAAGGCGGCGATCGCGCATTGCTTCTAAAGGGCCTGGATCATAACAAGGACCAGAGCTACTTTCTCCACGCGGTCTCCGGCGACCGCATCGGCAAGACACTGTTCCCCGTGGGTGAACTGGAGAAAGCCAAGGTCCGGCAACTGGCGCTCGAAGCCGGGCTGATCACCCATGACAAGAAAGACAGCACCGGGATCTGCTTTATCGGCGAACGCAAGTTCAAGGACTTTCTGAAACGCTACCTGCCCGCGCAGCCCGGCGCCATTGAGACCTCCGATGGTCAGGTAATCGGACGCCACGAAGGCCTGATGTACCACACCATTGGCCAACGCCAGGGGCTGGGCATTGGCGGACTCAAGGATTTCAGCGACGAACCCTGGTATGTGGCTCAAAAAGATCTGACCCGGAACGTCCTGGTCGTCGTTCAAGGCACGGACCACCCCCTGCTATACAGCTCCGCGCTTACAGCCACGGCAATCGACTGGGTGGCGGGCGAGCCGCCTGCCCTGCCTTTGCGCTGCCATGCGAAGACGCGCTATCGCCAGCCGGATCAGGACTGCGTCGTGGAACGACAGGACCAGCACTGGCTGGTTACGTTCGATCATCCCCAGCGGGCTGTTACACCAGGGCAGTCAGTCGTGCTGTACCAGGGTGAAGTCTGCCTCGGCGGCGGCATCATTGAAAACGTCATCGCCACGTCCGTTGCCTGCGCTCTTGGTGACAAGCAGTAATCCACAGGAGTATTTATTGTGGCCCATACCTTCGAAGAACAGGTTATAGCGCTGGGCGGCGTGTTCCAGGCGGCGGCTCTGGTCAATCAGCTTGCCAGAAATGGCAACGTCGCGGACTCGGCGTACGAAGCCACCATCAATAGTCTGCTGATCACCAACCCCGAAAGTACCGAACAGGTTTTCGGTGATCGGCTGGGCATACAGCTCGGTTTGCGTGAGTTGGTTCAAGCGCTGGATCGCGGCCAATCGAAGCAGCACGCCGAAATCGTTCGCTACACTTTGAGCCTGCTTCACCTCAGCGCCAAACTTCGCAGCTCACCGGCCATGATGGAAGTCCTGGCAACGCGCATCAATCAGGCTGTGGAACAGGCGCGTCATTTTGGTCCGACCCATGGCAATGTCATTAAGAACCTGGCCAGCATCTATCTTGACACCATCAGCACCTTTAGCCTGCGAATCCAGGTCTATGGCGAACCCAAGCACCTTCAGGCCCAGGAAAACGCCGAACGGATACGCGCGCTATTGCTTGCTGGCATCCGTGCGGCAGTGCTTTGGCATCAGGTAGGCGGACGTCGCTGGCACCTGTTGATCCAGCGTGGGCGTTTAGTG
>CAYXVO010000020.1:2962-15465 GCA_964467875.1 uncultured Pseudomonadales bacterium
CGCGTCGTTTTCAGAGCCTCAGCCTGATATAATTTCGCCCTTGTCGGCACCAGGTGCCACTCGTGTTTACGCCATGAATTCATGCCATTTAGGTAATCCACTAATTTTGACAACCGTGAGAGACCAGGAATGAAGCTTTCCTCCCTGACCGCGATTTCGCCTATCGACGGCCGCTACGGCGACAAAACCCAGGCCCTGCGCCCGATTTTCAGTGAGTTCGGCCTCATTCGGGCACGTGTGGAAGTGGAAATCCGGTGGCTCCAACAACTATCGCGACACCCCCAGATTACCGAGGTGCCCGAGTTCGACGAGGCAACCCACGCCTATCTCGATCAACTGGTCAGCACGTTCAGCGAAGAGGATGCCGGCCGCGTCAAGGCAATCGAACGCACCACCAACCATGACGTCAAAGCCGTTGAGTATCTGATCAAGGAAAAGTTCGCCGCCTGCCAGGCGCAGTTTCCCCTGTTGCAGCAAGTGTCCGAGTTCGTGCACTTCGCCTGCACATCGGAGGATATCAATAACCTGTCCCACGCACTGATGCTCAAGCAAGGCCGGGATCAGGTTGTACTGCCCCAGATCGACGCCGTTGTTAGCTGCCTGGAGAAACTCGCTGTCGACTTCGCAGGCCAACCCATGCTATCCCGTACCCATGGCCAGCCCGCCTCCCCGACCACCATGGGCAAGGAGCTCGCCAACGTCGTTTATCGCCTGCGGCGCCAGCTCGACCAGATCCGGGCCGTACCGCTGCTGGGCAAAATCAATGGCGCCGTCGGTAACTACAACGCCCACCTTTCCGCCTATCCGGAGCTGGATTGGGAAGCTCACGCCAAAAAGTTCGTGGAAAGCCTGGGACTTGCCTGGAACCCCTACACAACACAAATCGAGCCTCACGATTACATCGCCGAACTGTTCGATGGCCTGTGCCGCCTGAACACCATTCTGATCGACCTCGACCGTGACGTCTGGGGCTATATTTCTCTTGGCTATTTCAAGCAGCGCACGGTGGAAGGGGAAGTCGGTTCATCCACCATGCCCCATAAGGTTAACCCGATCGACTTCGAGAACTCGGAAGGTAATCTCGGCCTCGCCAACGCCATTCTGGAACACCTGGCCCGCAAGCTGCCGGTTTCCCGCTGGCAACGTGACCTGACCGACTCGACGGTATTGCGTAATCTTGGCGTGGGTCTCGCCCATGCGCTGATTGCCTATCAGGCCACGCTCAAGGGACTGAACAAACTGGAAATCAATCCGACACGCCTGGCGCAAGACCTGGACGATTGCTGGGAGGTTCTCGCAGAACCGATACAGACCGTCATGCGGCGTTATGGGATTGACCAGCCCTACGAGAAGCTCAAGGCGTTCACCCGTGGCAAACGCATCAACCAGGACAGCATCCGTGAATTGGTTCAGACACTGGATCTGCCCGCGGAAGCCAAGCAGGCACTGCTGGATCTGACACCCGCTACATACATTGGCAATGCCGTTGCGCAAAGTCAGAAAATCTAGATCTGAGCAAGAGAGCCATTCATGGTAAACCTCGGCGGCATTACGCCTGAACAGTTCCTCAAGGAATACTGGCAGAAAAAACCACTGCTGATCCGCCAGGCATTTCCGGGCTATCAGTGCCCGGTCAGTGCCGACGAACTTGCCGGACTGTCCTGCGAGGAAGGGGTCGAGTCGCGCATCGTGCGAGAAGACGACGGCGGAAAGCCGTGGCAGGTTAAATCCGGCCCCTTTGCCGAGGATCACTTCAGCACCCTGCCGCCGACCCATTGGACACTCCTGGTGCAGGGCCTCGATTACTGGGTACCGGAAGTCTCCGATCTGCTGGAACAGTTCCGCTTCATACCGAACTGGCGGATCGACGACATCATGGCCAGCTACGCGCCAGATCAAGGAAGTGTCGGCCCCCATTTTGATCACTATGATGTGTTTCTGCTCCAGGCCGAAGGGCGAAGAACCTGGCGCGTTGGTCCGCTCTGCAGCGGCCAGGAGCCCCGTATCGAGAATACCCCCCTGCGTATCCTCAAGGACTTTGACACCCAGGAGGAGTGGGTA
The DNA here is from genome assembly GCA_964467875.1 of uncultured Pseudomonadales bacterium. Taxonomy (GTDB): domain Bacteria; phylum Pseudomonadota; class Gammaproteobacteria; order Pseudomonadales; family Oleiphilaceae; genus JAEZAA01. Next base: position 5,024 of record CAYXVO010000020.1, read on the forward strand.
CTGGAACCAGGTGACATGCTTTATCTGCCACCGCTCTACGCTCACTACGGAGTCGCCCAGGGCGCCTGCATTACCTTTTCCATTGGCTTTCGCTCGCCGAGCCATCAGGAGATGCTGTCTTCCTGGGCAGACTTCGCCTTCGATCAGATCAAGGACGAAGTCCATCTGGACGATCCGAATCTTCAACCCCAGAAAAATCCCGGCCAGATTACGCCCAAGGTGCTGGATGAGGTGGAGCAGATCCTGACCTCCCATGTTCAGCGCCGGCGAATGCTCGCCGAATGGTTTGGACGCTTTACCAGCGAAGCAAAACACCTTGGAATCGTGGAGCCACCGGAACAGCCGTTGAAGCCCGCTGAACTGGGGGATGCCCTGGAGCAAGGTGCGCCTCTACGTCGGAACGAGGGCTCCCGCTTCAGCTTTACCGAAGTCGACGACACCTTCCTGTTCTTTGCTGACGGCGACTGCCATGAATTATCCGGCAAGGCATGCGAACTGGCTCAACACCTGTGCCAGACAAACCAGTATGAACTCGATGATCTTCGTGACGCACTGACTGACCATCCCAGCCTCAACCTTCTCACCCGCCTGTTCAACGAGGGCAGTCTTTATCTGGAGGGTGAAAGTTTTGAGAATGAGGGCGCTGATGATGAAGACTTTGAGGACGAAGATCAGGACTGGCTCGACGAGGAACAGGAGTGACATTCAGGATCCTGCGCACCAGGTGGCAGCAGCATCAATTCGAGCTTGCAGCCTTGAGAAAACAGGTTTTCATCGAGGAACAAGGCGTCCCGGAAGACCTGGAGTGGGACGATCAGGATCCTGGCGCAACGCACTTTCTGGTATTCAATGACGAGCATGCTGCCATTGCGACCGCGCGGGCCGTTGCGGAGGCCAACGGCTGCCTCCGCATCGGACGGTTTGCAGTACGCGCCGATCAACGTCGGCGCGGAGTGGGCGCAACACTGCTCGATAATATCCTGACCTGGGCGCGGGACCAGGGCTACGATAGAGCTGTCCTCAGCGCACAGCTGTCGGCCGTGACATTCTATGAAGCGGCCGGTTTTACGCCCTACGGCGACACCTATCTGGATGCTGGGATCGAACACCGCTCCATGGTTCTTCCCCTCTCATCAACCGTCAACCACCAAGCACCAACCACCAACCGCCAGATCCCTGAGTGGCAGTGAGACAAAAAGCGTCCAGTAACAATGACCGAGCCTAAGCAGATTCTTGGCCAGGACTCCCAGGTCCATCGCTTCGAAGCACAAGAGCAGGCCTTTGAGCTCAGCCTGGCGCTTATCCAGCAGGCCCAGCGATCAGCATGTCTGTTCAGTCGCGACCTGGACAAGGGCTTTTATGACCGGGAGGCCATGGTTGATGCCCTATCTCGCCTGGCACGCCGCAATCGTTTTACGGAAGTGCAAATCCTGATTACCGATCCGAAGCCTTTGATCGGACAATCTCACGCCCTGCTCACGTTAGCCGAACGCCTCCCAAGTAAAGTCATCCTGCGCGTCATGCATCCGGACTACCCCAACCCAAATAGCAGTTTCATGCTGGTCGATGACACGGGTCTGATGTTTCGCAAAGACAGCTCCGTCTATCAGGGATTTGTGTGCTTCAACGATCCCGGACGCTGCAAGCAATTCGACCACGATTTTCGTGCCATATGGCAGCGTGCCACCCAATCACCCGAGTTGCGCCGCCTCAGCCTCTAAGTTGACCCTGTCTTCACCCCGCACATCCGCACCATTGTGCCCGGCACTTACACTCCGGGTCGGTCGCCGCGCCCACATAAAAGCCCGACATAAGTCGGGCTCCTCTTTCGCAACATCCATTCGGGAATGCACAGTCCTAGCTGGGTTCTTAGCAGCCGTACTTGGCCTTGGCTTCGCGACGGCGGCGATGCAGAACAGGCTCGGTATAACCGTTAGGCTGCTTCACACCCTCAAGCACCAACTCGAAAGCCGCCTGAAAGGCAACGCTCTCATCAAAGTTCGGCGCCATATTGCGGTAGGCAGCATCACCGGCATTCTGGCGATCAACCACCGCAGCCATCCGCTTCAACGTTTCCAGCACCTGCTCCTGCGTGCAGATTCCGTGACGCAGCCAGTTAGCGATGTGCTGAGAGGAAATCCGCAGCGTCGCACGGTCTTCCATCAGGCCCACATCATTGATGTCCGGCACCTTGGAACAACCAACGCCCTGCTCAACCCAACGCACAACGTAGCCGAGAATGCCTTGGGCATTGTTGTCCAGTTCCTGCTGAATATCATCCTTGCTCAGTTTGCTTGGATCAGCCATCAGCGGAAGGGTAATAATGTCGTCCAGATTAGCACGGGGGCGCTTTGCCAACTCCTCCTGAACCTCAGCCACGTTCACCTTGTGATAGTGCAAGGCATGAAGGGCCGCTGCGGTGGGCGATGGTACCCAGGCGGTATTGGCACCGGCTTTGGGATGGCCGATCTTGGCCACCAGCATGTCGGCCATCAGGTCTGGCATGGCCCACATACCCTTGCCGATCTGGGCGCGGCCCTTAAGGCCACATGCCAAGCCGTTATCGACGTTCCAGTTTTCGTACGCGCCGATCCAGGCTGCAGACTTCATGTCGCCCTTGCGAACAACGGGACCCGCTTCCATCGACGTGTGAATCTCGTCGCCAGTCCGATCCAGAAAGCCCGTATTGATGAATGCCACCCGGCCCTTGGCTGCACGGATACATTCCTTCAGGTTCACCGTGGTACGACGCTCTTCGTCCATGATGCCCACTTTCAGGGTATGACGGGCCAGACCCAACGCATCTTCAATGCTGTCGAACAGATCGTTGGCGAACTGGACTTCTTCCGGACCGTGCATCTTGGGCTTAACGATGTAAACCGAACCAGTGCGGGAATTCTTTAGCTTACCGGTGCCTTTCAGATCATGCAGGGCGATCAATGAGGTCACCATGCCGTCCAGGATACCTTCGGGCGTTTCGTTGCCGGCCTGATCCAACACAGCTTCGTTCGTCATCAGGTGACCAACGTTACGCACGAACATCAGACTACGGCCCGGCAGCGTCAGCGTGCCGCCAGCTGCAGCGGTATAAGTGCGATCAGCATTCAGAGTCCGCGATACGGTCTCACCGCCCTTGCTGAATGACTCGTTCAGGTCACCCTTCATCAAGCCCAGCCAGTTGCGGTATACCAGGGTTTTGTCATCGGCATCGACCGCCGCGATGGAATCTTCGCAGTCCATAATCGTGGTCAGTGCCGCTTCCATCAACACGTCTTTGACACCCGCCTCGTCGGTCTTGCCAATGTGGCTGTCACGATCGATCTGGATTTCAAAACGCAGGCCGTTGTTGGTCAGCAGCACCGCAGTGGGATCATTGGGCGCTCCGTTATAACCCAGGAACTTCTCGGGTTGCGCCAAACCGGTTTCACTGCCATCACGCAGGCTGACCGCCAGCTTGCCATCCTTGATGGCGTACTGCGACGCATCCTTATGGCTGCCTTGCGCCAGCGGAGCTGCCTGATCAAGAAAATCACGAGCAAATGCAATAACCTTTTCGCCCCGGACCGGATTGTATCCACGGCCTTTCTCGGCGCCATTGTCCTCGGAGATTGCGTCAGTTCCGTACAGTGCGTCGTACAGGCTGCCCCAGCGCGCATTGGCAGCGTTGAGCGCGTACCGCGCGTTCATCACGGGAACGACCAACTGCGGGCCTGCCATGGTGGCGATTTCAGCATCTACATTGGCGGTCTCGGCCGTGAAGTCCGGGCCTTCCGGCAGCAAGTAACCGAGCTCCTGCAGAAACTGCTTGTAGGCCGCCGCATCGTGCGCCTGACCCGCACGCTCCCGATGCCAGCTGTCAATCTTGGCCTGAATTTCATCACGCTTGGCGAGCAGAGCCTTATTGCGGGGCGCATATTCGTTGAGAATGTTCTCCAGTTCGGCCCAGAATTTGGCCGGCTCAACGCCCGTGCCAGGCATCGCCTCGTTGTTCACGAACTCATAAAGGACTTTGGCGACTTTCAAGCCACCTACTTGAACGCGTTCTGTCATCATTTCTGCCTCAATTTCCTCTGTGAACGGTCGTCGGCCTCAACTGCAATGGAGATAAATTTTGAGCTGTAACCAGGCCGGCTTGAAACAGCCGGATCAACGCCGGCGCTTTCTACCAAGGGGCGGCATTTTACACGATACGAGAACACAAATCAGCATCCGAAGGATTTAGCAGGGCGCAGGCCCACACCTTCCCACAGGCGTCACTTACGGCATTCCCACAAAACTTACGAGGATTTGTACAGAAGGAAGATCTATACTGAATGGATTAATCCATGATGGCTGTTTGCTCAGCGTTTAGTCAGTGCTCTAGCCCCAAAGCTACAGGCACAGGCACGACGAGTTAGAGGCACCAGCAGAGTTAGGCAGACACGCCGTTGCCGTAATTGCCTTGTACCTGAATTATCCGGTTCCTTGTGAGGAAAACGTCGGATTTATGTCTAGTTCAATGATTGCCGTCGCTGTTATCAGCACCATTCTAGGTCTGCTGGTGCTCGTCTTCATAGTTCAAATGCGCCAGCGTGTGCAGGACGACCGCATCCGGCTCATCCATACGCTGGTTGATCGACGCCATCGTCTGCGGGAAATTCTCGACCAGCTACCACCTTTCTACATCAGCCCAGCGATACGCATCCGCTTACTGGAACGCCTGATCAAAACAGCGGAGGCGTTGCTCGCCATCCAGAAAAACGCAATCAGCGGAGAAGACCTGCAGCAACTGAATGCGGAATTAAGTGCTGCCCGACTTCACCCCACACCGGACCATGGCGAGATTACTATTCCAACCGCGCAACGGGCGAAGGAAATCCGTTCTCTTTTGGAAAGCCTGTATCGTTTTATTGAGACCGAGAAGCAGGAACATCGCCTCGAAGGTCCAATAGCCCAGCATAATCTGGCGCAAACCTCATTCCTGATTGCTCGCACTGGCGCCGACTTCCATGCCAGCAGAGCCAAGACAGCCATCAAGGAAGGTAAGCTCCGACTGGCCATCGACCACTATCACAATGCAATTGATGCGATGGCGAAGTTACAGGGGCATCCGCAGGCACACCAACATGTCCTCAACTTTCGCAATGTCATCAAGGAACTGGACCGCCGAGCCAGCGCCAATAGCAGCACCAATGACAACGCCACCCCCCGAGCGGAGCCGCAAGCAGAACCAACGCCAATGGCAGAGGACGACCCCAACCTGCTCAGCGAACAGTGGGATCGTTTGGTCACCGAAGAAGATAACTGGAAAAAGCGCAAGAGCTACGACGACTAAGAGTCTCCCCCCTCACACGGGGGTTGAGACCTTATGCCGGCGTAACCCCATCATGACGTTCATCTTAAACTTATTGCTGGGCAGCCAGCGCCTTCTGGATTGCAGGCTCAATTTTTTCCGGCGTAGCGGTCGGCGGAAAGCGATCAATGACCCGGCCGTCGCGACTGACCAGAAACTTGGTGAAATTCCACTTGATGCCCTCTGAGCCCAACAGTCCTTTCGCCTCACCTTTCAGGTAGCGGTACAACGGATGCGCATTGGGTCCGTTCACCTCGATCTTCGAGTGCATGGGAAAGGAAACGTCATACTTAAGGCTGCAGAACTGGGCAATTTCAGTATCAGGCGCTGGGTCTTGGCTAAGAAACTGGTTGCAGGGAAACCCCAGAATTTCCAGCCCCTGGTCACGATACTGGCGATATAGCCGCTCAAGTCCCTCGAACTGAGGTGTAAAACCGCACTTGCTGGCGGTATTCACGATCAGAAGCACCTTGCCCTTATAGTCAGAGACCCTGTGAGGGTTGCCTTGAATGTCCTTAATATCGATATCGTAGATCGTGCTCATGAATAATCTTCCTTAGTGCATATACAGAAAACAGCTGTTAAGGCCACTCATTGGAAATGCCCAGACCGCTGGAACAGGTTGTTCGGAGTTTATTGCGCCCCACTACATTGCGCAATCTTGCACGCACACTCATCTCCAATCCAGGCATGGCGTTGCTTCGTCTTCGTCTGGTTCTTTCGCCAGGCTTAAAAAGCAGGACTTGTTCCGCACCACATATTGGCAATTACCGAAACTGCCACCGCAGTGCCCTTTGCCCCTGTCCAGAAACCAACTATCATGAGGCTTTAGGGCAATTTGCAGACTCAGACCATGTTCGAAATAAAGAAATCCAATAAGCTCCAGAACGTTTGTTATGAAATTCGCGGCGAAGTCATGCGCGAGGCTAAGCGCCTGGAAGAGGAAGGTCATCGTGTTCTCAAGCTGAACATCGGGAATCCTTCGCCTTTTGGCTTTGACGTACCCGAGGAAATTCAACAGGACGTCATCCGCAACCTGCCGGACGCGCAGGGTTATAGCGACTCGAAAGGTCTGTTTTCTGCGCGCAAGGCGGTACAACACTACGCCCAGCAACTGAAAATTCCCGGGGTCGATATTGAAGACATTTACCTGGGAAATGGTGTCAGCGAACTGATCGTGATGGCGATGCAGGCACTGCTCAACACCAATGACGAAGTGCTTATCCCGTCGCCGGACTATCCGCTCTGGACCGCCGCCGTTACCTTATCAAGCGGCAAGGCCGTCCATTATCGCTGTGATGAGAAAGCCGACTGGTTCCCGGACATCGACGACATCCGCAGCAAGATTACCAGCCGCACCCGTGCACTGGTCATCATCAATCCCAACAATCCAACCGGTGCGGTCTACAGCCGGGAGTTGCTCCAGCAGATCGTGGAAGTCGCGCGGGAGCACCGCCTGATCCTGCTGTCCGACGAGATCTATGACAAGATCCTCTACGATGATGCCCAGCACATCCCGATCGCGTCGCTCGCGGAAGACCTGCTGGTTCTGACGTTCAACGGCCTGTCCAAGAACTACCGTGCCGCCGGCTACCGGTCCGGCTGGATGATTCTTAGCGGCACCAAATACCATGCAACCGATTTCATCGAGGGGCTAACGATCCTCGCGTCCATGCGGCTCTGCGCCAATGTTCCGGCACAGCTGGCTATTCAAACCTCGCTGGGTGGCTATCAAAGCATCAACGATCTGGTGCGCCCAGGCGGGCGCCTGTTTGAGCAACGGGAAAGCGCCTGGCGCATGCTAAATGACATCCCTGGAGTGTCCTGCGTCAAACCGATGGGCGCCCTCTATATGTTCCCCCGCCTCGACCCCAAGTGCCATCCGATGGTCAATGATGAGCGCATGGTGCTGGATCTTTTGCGGCAGGAGAAAATCCAGCTCGTACAAGGATCGGGTTTCAACCTGGATGACCACCAGCACTTCCGCCTGGTTTTTCTACCCCACCAGGAAATACTCGAAGATGCGATCGGCCGGCTGGCGCGGTTTCTCACGTACTATAAGCAATAACGACTTATGCAAGGACATATGTAATAAAGGCATATGGTGGAATGACAGCCAAGCTGTAGCAACAAAGACAACGAGGCGTTAAAACAAACAGGTCGTAACGGCGACAAGCAGAAACGGCGAGCGCGGCAGGGTTCGGGTCAAAAAGCATGGCAGATATCCATATCGAAGACTTTTACAAGGATTGTGCACGGATTCTGGTACAGCTTTACAATGCCTTTCCGCGCCAGATCATGCTTTATGTCGAGGACATCGCCGGACCGGACGAACCCGACGAATATGGCATTCACAGTCCGCGTCATCAATCCTGCTTCGCCGCTATGCTATGGCTTGGAGAAGAAGGCTACCTGCGTTTCACCGACAGTGTGCGGCAGGAAGCACTTGACCAGGCGACGCTGACGCAAAGAAGCTTTCTGTTGCTGAGCAGTATCGCCGCCCTACCCGACACCGATCCAGAATCACCACTCCCCCCGTCTGTGGCCGAAGAACTCCACACCCGAGTTACCGTCCTGCGACGAACCCTGGCGGAGGGCTCATCACCGGAAATGGCGCGCCTCATGCGGGAGTTTCTGGCGCTCTAGGCGTTCTCCCATTACACCCCTCAATCGGCCGGACACACGGCGGACCTTTGACTTCACACGCTCCGACCTCCCCCCCATTACGCATGTTTAATTGTGCAGCCCCTGAAACCATCTTGTCGTTCGGACAGAATGGCCACATCTTGTAACGAGACAGATCCTCGGGAGCGATCCAGATGCTGCGGATTGTATTGTTTCTTGCGACCAATCTAGCGGTTGTCCTGGTCGCCAGCATAACTTTGAACCTGCTCGGGGTGGGTAGCTACCTCGGCGCATCGGGACTTAACCTGAACGCCCTTCTGGCTTTTTGTGCCGTATTCGGATTTGCAGGCGCCTTTATCTCTTTGTTCCTGTCCAAGTTCATGGCCAAGCGGTTTACGGGTACCCGGGTTATTGCTGAGCCGCGAACGGCTGCCGAGCATTGGCTGAGAGATACGGTGCGGGAGTTATCAAGCCAGGCGGGTATCCGGATGCCGGAAGTGGGTATTTTTCCGGCCACCCAATCCAATGCATTTGCCACCGGGTGGAACAGGAATGACGCACTGGTTGCTGTGAGTGAAGGTCTCTTGAGTCGCTTCAACAAAGAAGAGATTCGAGCCGTGCTTGCCCATGAGATTGGCCATGTGGCCAATGGCGACATGGTCACGCTCACCCTGATCCAGGGTGTGGTGAACACCTTTGTCATGTTCTTTGCGCGCATCATCGGCAGTGCGGTCGACCGCATCATCTTCAGGAATGAAAACGGTCACGGCCTTGGTTTCTACGCCGTCACCTTCTTTGCCGAAATCGTACTGGCATTTCTCGCATCCATTATCGTCGCCTGGTTTTCCCGCCGACGGGAATTCCGTGCCGATGCCATGGGCGCGAGGCTGGCAGGTTCTGGCGCCATGGTAGCCGCACTGGAGCATCTTAAAGCAGAAACCCAGCTGCCGAACGCATTACCCGATACATTCACGGCATTTGGCATTACTGAAGGCTTGAAAGACGGCTTTTATGCCCTCTTCTCCAGCCATCCGCCACTGGATTCGCGCATTGCTGCATTACAGGCCCAACGCACCTGATACCCGTGGCGGTACGACAAGGTCAGCCATTGAATTCGACCGCATAAATTACCCGGTCGTCATAACCCGTCAGAATAGGGATGAGCCCGGCCAAGGCACCGGTATCCAGCTGCAAAGGCCGGCCTGCCAGAGTGATCAACTTTTGTCTGGAACTGATCACCTGAATCCGGTCCAACCCGATACCCCGCAAGACCCGTGGGCTCAACTGTTGATTGCCACGCCCAAATAGATGCCCCTGCCCGCCGATAAACGACAGAACCAACCGGCAGGGCGCTTGCGTGACCAATTCATAGAGCTCGGCTTCCGTGGCATCCTTCAGCACTATCTGGCTATTACAGACAACATCGACCCCCAGCAGCGTACCGTCTATCCCCAGCTCCTGTTTTACAGCCTGGGTCGTCTTGCCAGCACCAATGAGATAGTGACAACCCGGCTCCATGTGCTCCGCTACGTAGGCCGCAATCTCAAGTAGCGCCAGACGCTCATCTTCACGCCCACCGCATTTGACCTGCTGCAGATAACGCCCGTCATCTGGCACCCGCAACTCGCCAAAGTAACGGGCCTTCACATTGCCCTGGCGGTATGCGTGCTCATCCAGATCCCGCACCTCACCCAGTCGCTCACTCACCAACTGCCCTGCGACGATCTTGCGTACAATTTCGGCACTGGCAACGGGTGTCACGCCATACACCGCCGAATGCATTTTAACGCCGGCCGGCACCCCCAGGCACAATTGCGTTGCACCAACGGCCGAAAAAAGATCACGGGCTGTGCCGTCTCCACCGACAAAAATCAACAGGTCTACCTGCCCCCGCAGCCGACGTGCGGCCTCCAGGGTATCTTGTACGGTTGTTCTTGCGGCCAGCCCGACGTCTTCCAGAAGAGTTGGCTGCACACCTGATTCAAGACAAGCTCGCTGGCCCATGTCATTGGGGCACGTGACCCAGTCCACCAACCCATTCAGGTCGCTCAATGCCTGGATAAACTCGACAGCCCGCTTCGAGGCCTGCGGACTCACACCCCGTGCGAGCGCTTCGCTCACCACTGCATCGCCATCGCTCCCCTTCAACGCGGCAGGACCGCCGATGCCGGCCCAGGGGTTAACGATGAGCCCTAACCTGATTCGCCTCATAGCTTTACATTCCCTCTCCGGCTCTACCCCTGAACCCAGGCCAGTGGATGTGCCCCGGCGCCATGAATTAACAAATTTTTACCAGGCATTAAAACAGGTCGAAAGCTCTCATTCCCGACATAACCATGATAGTAAGTATTTATTTTTAGCGAGGTTATGGCCCTTGCCTGTCGCAAGCGTACAATCAGGTTGAAGCGGACAGGTCGCCGGATCTGCCGCAATCATTGAGCGTTACCCGCTAGACAGACTAAAGTTAAGGTACTTACTTAGAGAC
>CAYXVO010000021.1:0-4306 GCA_964467875.1 uncultured Pseudomonadales bacterium
TTCGCCCAGCGTGACGGCGTCCTGACACTCACCCAGTAATGTTTTGCGCAACTTTTTTCACGGGAGAGCCGTTGTTCATGGATATTCAAGCGTTACGTCCCAGCATCGAACAAAATGTCCGGGCCGCGCTGGCCGAGGACATTGGTAGCGGCGATGTGACCGCTCAATTGATCGACCCGACCACCAACGCCCGGGGCCGGGTCATCACCCGGGAAGCGGCGGTGATCAGTGGCCAGGCCTGGGTCGACGAAGTATTCCACCAGGTGGATCCGACGGTACGGCTGCACTGGAAGGTTTCGGACGGGGAGCGGGTTGTGCCCGACCAGGTACTGTTTGAAGTCGAAGGTCCCGCCCGCTCGCTGCTGACCGCTGAACGCTCGGCACTGAACTTTCTCCAGACCCTGTCCGGAACCGCGACCATTTGCCGCGAGTACGCGGACCTGGTCGCCCATACCCACTGTCGCCTGCTGGATACCCGTAAAACCCTGCCGGGCCTGCGCCTGGCACAGAAATACGCCGTCACCTGCGGTGGTTGCCACAACCACCGGCTCGGTCTCTACGATGCATTCCTGATCAAGGAAAACCATATCCAGGCCTGCGGCTCCATCACCCAGGCCGTGCAACGGGCGCGAGAACAGGCGCCCGGCAAGCCGGTCGAGGTTGAAGTGGAAACGCCAGATGAGTTAGCCGAAGCCATCGCCGCCTGTGCTGACATCATCATGCTGGACGAATTTTCCCTGGATCAGACCCGCGAAGCCGTGCGCTATACGGCAGGACGAGCCAAGCTGGAGTCCTCCGGTGGCATCAGCCGCGCCAACCTCGTCACAATCGCCGAAACCGGCGTCGACTATATATCCATGGGCGTGTTGACCAAGGACTGCAAAGCCATTGATCTTTCCATGCGCCTCCAGGACACCTGACACCCCGCCCGTTCTTCAAGCGCGGCCTGCCTGCAGCCCGCGCCACGCTTGCAATCTCTGACAACCCACAGGCCGTAACCACCAAGGCAACCGGGCGAAAATTACAAAAATTTACTATCAGTTACATTATGCTGCACTTCACCGGTCGCCTTATTCTTAAGAAAATAGTATATTTTTCCGCCAATTTCCGCAGTACGTAAGGACTAACTCAGACAGGTATGTTGGCAGATTTCAATCAGCGCGGCCGTCGCAGCCGGTTGCGGCCCTGGTTCACGGGGTCGCTGTTCGCACTGGCCGTCACCCTTCTTTACTTCCTGTTGTCCCGGTACGGTTTGCTCCCCCTGGAGGCGCAACTCGTTGCCGTCGCCCTCACCGCTCTGTATCTGATCACACTCCTGGCGCAGCGACGCAGGCTCCAGACCATGTTGGGCCTGACTGAAGCAAAACACAGCCAGCAGTGGGAGACGATCAATCAGGAACTGCAGGATGAAATCTTTATCCGTCAGCAGGCCGAACGTTCCTTTCGCACATCGTCCCGACGCTACCGAGCACTCATTGAAATGGCGGGCAGCCCCATCATCGTGATGGACCCCGATTTCACCATCCGCCAGTGGAACGGCGCGGCCGAGCGCCTGTTCGGCTATCAGCGGGAAGACATCATCGGCAAGAACTACGTCCACTGCTTTGTACCAGCCCCACACCAGGACGAAACCGCCTGGAAGATCACCAAGGCCCTGGAAGACAAGGCCGGCAAGGAATGTCTTGAAGCGGAGGCCCTCACCGGCGATGGACGTCGCCATATCATGTTGTGGAACATCAATCGGGTCGAAGATCTGGAAGAGCAGACCACCCAGGCCATTGTGATCGGCCAGGAAATCACCGATATCCGGCTGACGCAGGAGCGTCTGCACTACCTCGCCCATTACGATGAACTGACCGGTGCCGCCAACCGCCGCCTATTCGAGGACCGCTGTCGCCAGGCGATCAAGAGTGCGGAGCGGGGGCGCCACCAGGTGGGACTCATGCATCTGGACATCGATCACTTCAAGCGAGTCAACGACACCTTAGGTCATGCCGCAGGTGATTTGCTGCTCAGGGAGATCGCGGACCGGTTGAGGCGTTGCGTGCGCAAGGAAGATACCGTCGCCCGTCTGGGGGGAGACGAATTTGCGGTATTGCTCCATCAGGTCAGCAGTGCGGAAGGGGCCGAGGTGGTTGCCCGCAACCTCTTGGACGCGATCGTCCAGCCGATTCAGCTGCCAGGTCAGGAGTTGGTAATCACCACAAGTCTCGGGCTGGCCCTGGCGCCGAGCGATGGCCAGGATTACGACGAACTTCTCAAGAATGCCGACATGGCCATGTATCGGGCCAAACAGGCCGGTCGCAACAACCTGCAGTTCTACCACCGGGAAATGAACGACGATTTCGCCCGCCAACTGCAATTGGAACAGGAGTTGCGCACGGCCCTGCAGGAACACCAGTTTCGCATCCATTATCAGCCGGTCATCGACCTGGAAAGCGGCCGGATCGTCGCCTTGGAGGCTCTGCTACGCTGGCAGCATCCGACACGCGGTCTGCTGCAGCCCGAGGACTTCCTGAAGATCGCCGAATCCTCCGGTCTCCTGATCCAAATCGGCGCCTGGGTGCTAATGCACAGCTGCCTGCAAGGGCGGGCTGTCCAGGTGATGAGTGAACATCCTGTGCAAATCTGCGTCAACCTGTCCCAGCGCCAGTTCCATCATCCGGACCTGCTGAAGCTGCTGACCGAAATCCTCAAGGAGACCCGGTTTGACCCACATTTCCTCGCCTTGGAAATCAACGAAACCAGTATTGTCACCCAGCCTGAGGAATCGATCCAAACCCTGCGGGCTTTGACCCGTCTCGGCCTGGCTCTCACCCTCGACAGCTTTGGATCGGGCTTTATGTCACTGATTCATCTGGCCCGCTTTCCTATTTCCACGGTCAAGATCGGTCGACACTTTATTCGCGGCATCCCTGACCAGGAAAATAAAGTCGCGGTGACCGAAACGCTGCTCACCATTGCCCATAAAATGGGCTTGCGGGTCATTGCCGAAGGCATTGAACATCCGGAACAGGAAGCCTTTTTCCGCGCCCATCAATGCCGCTATCTGCAAGGGTATCTCTATGCCCGGCCGGTACCGCATACCGCCCTGCCCGATCTCTTCCATGGCACCCGCCAGGGTTATCTGGACCTGACGGCACGGCAAATTGGTTTGCCCCTCGACAAGACGGCGCCCTGAAACTAATTCGGCCTTCCCAGAACCCGCGTGCCACATCAGACTTGAAAGAACGCAGATCGTCTGTAAAACCAAACAGCTATCCTGTAAACCAAACAGCTATTCTGTAGACCAAACAGCTATTCTGTAGACCAAACAGCTATCCTGTGAGCCAAGAGGTAACCCGGAGCCTCTCCAATCATGCACAACGAGTCCCAACCCGATAGACCCAAGACCGCAACATCCGGACCTGAAACGCCCGGATTCGAACAGGCTGACGCTGACACCCCAGCACCAGCCTCGCCCTGCATCCGCAATTGCTGCCTTAATGACGGGGACGTTTGTCTGGGGTGCGCACGCACGTTACAGGAGATCCTGGACTGGCATCGCCTGACACCGCTGCAAAAACAACAGGTGTTGAATGACCTGGCGCGGCGCAAGCAGGCATTCAAATCACAGCATACCCGGACCCGCTGATGGACGATCAGCAGCCTGAAAAACGCTGTTTTTTAGGCCTGACCCTGCCCGTAACCGCGGCCCGAAAACTGGCTCAGGAAGCAGCCAGCATCCGGGAGAAGGCCAGTCGAACCCGCTTTCGCTGGATTGCAACGGACAACTTTCATCTGACGCTGGCATTCCTTGGTGATCTTTATCCGCAAGAGATCGCCCGCCTGGAGACCCTGCTCGCCGCGCAACGCTGGCTCTCCTCCCCGCTGGCACTGGAGATCCGTGTCCTGGGCGGATTTCCCAGCGCCGCGCGCAGTCGCTATGTCGTCGCCCATATTGAGCCCAACGAGACACTGGCATCCGTCTACCAGGATCTACAAAAGCTGTTGAGGGAGACGGACTATCGCAGCGAAGCACGATCGCTGCGCCCGCATATCACCCTCGCCCGCGGGACACGCCAGCGTTCCACCAGTGCCGTGGCGCAGCATTGCCTGGCAACGCCGATACGATTTGATGCCAGCGAACTGGTGCTGTTTGAAAGCGTCTCGGGGCCGGCCGGCTCTGTTTACACGGAACTGGCACGTTTTGCCTAAGGGACTCTTTTCTAAGGGACAATTTTTCTAAGGAGCTCTTCTACTAAGGAACTCTTATCCTGAGAAGCCCTGCAACCCGTGCCAGGCACACAGCCTGAGCACAGAGCAC
>CAYXVO010000021.1:4316-15224 GCA_964467875.1 uncultured Pseudomonadales bacterium
GAGACGGACTGCTGAGGCTTGGCGGAGGGCTGGGATTGAACGGAGGACTGACGGGGCCGTCAGGAAGGCGTTTGCGTCAACAGCCGGTCGAAGCGATCCAGAATGACCACAATCTGATTGCCGGCAGCGGTCGATTCCTTGAAGTATTCTTCCGCCATGGGCGCAATACCACTCACGGCCGGCAACACCTGTTCCTGGCGAATCATCTCGCTGAGACGCTCGACAAAGATGAACTGCAGCCACTGGGGAAAGGTCAGGGTATCCACCGCAAACGGTAAGGTACTCTGCAATTGCTCCGGTGTCGGCCGCTGCGACTCCCAGAGCCCAAGCCGGCGCATCTCCTGCTCAAGCTCCAGCAGGACATCCGCCACCTTGT
Source organism: uncultured Pseudomonadales bacterium (assembly GCA_964467875.1). GTDB lineage: Bacteria > Pseudomonadota > Gammaproteobacteria > Pseudomonadales > Oleiphilaceae > JAEZAA01. The sequence continues at coordinate 4,693 of CAYXVO010000021.1, forward strand.
GATATTGCTGATTATGCACGTCGTCCAGTCCTTACCCGTTCATTCCGTGGCAGCCTCAGGCCGCCACAGGGCTTTCGTTCAGAAGCTTGTGCAGTTCCACGAACTGCTGCGTCAGATTGTGGTTGGGCGCGCAATAAATCAGCGGCTGGTGCAACTGATGCGACTCCTTCATCTTGACCGACGAATTCAGGCGTACGGGCAACACGGGCAGTCCTTCCGCTTCCAGTTCGCTGATGATCTGCAACGGCAGACTCGCCCGAGGCTGAAACTGGTTCGCGACGATCCCCTCGATTCTCAGGTGCTCGTTATGGTCCGACTGCAACTCCTGGATCTCTCCCAGTATGGAGTAGAGCGCGTTGCGGGAAAAATCGTCACAGTCGAATGGGATCAGGACCCGCTGCGCGGCAATCAGCGCCGACTGGGTATAGAAATTCAGTGCGGGCGCCGTATCGATGTAGACCCGGTCGAAGGTTTCCGACAGCTTATCGAGTGCTTCCCGCAATTTATAAATTTTGTGCTTGCTTTCAAGCTTGCGCTCCAGATAAGTCAGCTCCGGGCTGGCAGGCATGACAAACAGGCTGGGAAACTGGGTGGCGTGAACAAAATCCTCGGGCTTCTTAGTGAAGATATTGAACGCAACGCTCTGCTCGAACAGGTCGGCCACGGTGTCCTTGAGTTCCCCGCCCGCACGACCAAGCAGGTAATGGCTGGAGTTGCACTGGGGATCGAGATCCACCACCAGCGTGCGCAGGCCTTCGGAGGCGCTGATTGCCGCTAGATTGCAGGTGATGCTCGACTTCCCGACTCCACCTTTTTTATTAAAGATAACGCGCCGCATGCTCCTATCCTACCCTCTCGTCCAACCACACCAGATTTTCAGTTCTATCCGCGCCAACCGGGACAATCCCGCACGGTTCGTCACTTTAACAACCCACCCTGCTTCTGGCCAGCATCCGCGCCGATTACCAGCCAAGCGTTTGCTTCACAAAGGGCACGGTTAACTTGCGTTGGGCTGACAAGGATGCGCGATCCAGCTGTTCCAGAATCTCCACCAGCTGATTCGGGCTTCGTTCGCTACGCTTCATGATATAGGCCACTACGTCCTCCGGCAGCAGGATTCCCCGCTCCAGCGCGCGCTGCTGCAACATACGGCCCTTCACCACATCGGACGGGACCGGCAAATGCAGCGTCATGCCCCACTGCAGCCGTGACTCCAGATCCGGCAACGTGAGCCCGAGCCCCCGGACCGGCTGATGACTGGCGATGATCAGCTTCGACTGCTGGTCCCGGACCCGATTGAAACAATGGAACAATGCCTGCTCTGCATCCTCCCTGCCCGCCACCTGCTCCAACTCATCCAGACATACCAGCGAATACTGTTCCAGCCCCTCCAGCGCAGCTCCGAGATCCTGCCCCAAGGCTGTCAGCGGCATGTATATTGCCTTTTCGCCCGTCTCTTCAATGGCATGGCAAGCAGCATGCAGCAGATGAGTCAGGCCGCTTTCTGGCGCCCCCCACAGATAGAGAAAGCTCTCCTGGGGCTGGCGCAGGAAATCCTGTAGCTGGGCCACCTGGGTTCGGGCCTCATCCTGCACGAAGTTCGCGAAGCTGGCGCCCAATCGCAAGGGAAACCGCAGCGCCAACTGTTCGGGCGCCGTCTTCATCCTTTCCGTCATCAGCTGTCCAATCTCTCCGCGGCGGAACCCATCAAAAATTTTCGTCCCCACAGGATCACATAGTGAATCCCGCTGGTGGCGGTGACCAGTGCCACCAGCCAGGGCCCCCAGATCAGGGCTGGCATGGGCATGGCCACGCCTGCCTGGTGAAGCATGATCATGAGCACGAAGGTGATCTGAAGCAGGGTGTTTATTTTGCCCAACCAGGTTGGGTTCATGTCATAGGCGCCGCGCAGGTAGTGATACCCCAGGGCGCCGGCCACAATCACCAGGTCTCGCAGGAAAACCAGCACCATCAGCCACAGGAAAATCTGCCCGTTCAGGGTGAGAAACAGAAACGCCGTGACCAGCAACAGCTTATCTGCCAGCGGGTCGGCGATGGCTCCGAAGCGACTACGCCAGTTAAAACGACGGGCCAAATAGCCATCCAGGGCATCGGACACGCCCGCCACGAAAAACAGGAACAGGGCGTGACGATACTCCTCATGATAGAGCCCCACGGCGATGGGAATCACCAGCAGGACCCGCATGGCCGTTATGACATTGGGAATCTGGCGTCTGCTCAGCAACAAGGGCGTGTTCCCGTGTCTGATTGGAATCTACCGTTTCGAACCATCGCCATTGCCCGACCAGCCCCGACCGCTTAGGGTTGCCAGCGGTAGTGAAGGTGCGGGGCCGCAATTGCCTCCGCAGGAGTCTGCTCTATTGGTGCAGATTCAAGCACTGGTCGCAGGCGTCTCTCCAGTGCAAAGTACTCCTGCACTTGATTTAAAGTTCCCTTCAACGTCAGGCGAAACCGAATTTGGTTCGGCTGGGCCAGAATTGGTTGTGCGCTGCGTACCGGTGCCACCGTGCCCAGGTATTGGCTGAGTTCGGCAAAATCGCGCAAGCTGTCAATGCCACTGACATCCACAATGACCTCGTCACCGATGGCGGCGGCGCCCGTGACGGCATAGCGGGTCGCCATCTGTTCGGCAACCGCATCAATCACTTTCTTAAGCACCTCCGTGCTCGAATCCGCCGTCACCCGATCAGACCATTGTTCGCCTTGCACCTGCAACTGCCAGCTCCCCTGCCACTGCCCGCCATCGCCACGGGCAACCCGGGCCATCAGAATGGCGTCGTGAGCATAGCGGCCGGATGCCTGCTTGACGGGCTCAAAGAAGAACCCCCAAACATCGGCACTCGATAGCTTGCTGCTGTCCTCCAGATCCATCAAGGGGATGACCAGTGGCTGACCACGTTCAGCAGCCTGCTGCTCCAGTGGCGCCACCAACCGGCTCGCGCCATCCGAGCCCACCAGCGCTCGCCGGCCACCCTCATCCACGGCAATCCAGGCGAGCACCGCTGGGCGGTTTTCGCCCCATACGGGGAGTTCCGCTTCACTTAGTAGCCGATCAATGGCACTCGGCGAAAAAACCACACGCAGCCTGCTGGGGACTTCACCCGACCCGGCTTCGTAACCAAATTCGGCAACCAAACTCTGGGCATTCTCGGCGGCGGCCTGCACGTGTGGATGTTCGGCGGCCGCGGCAGTACCCGACACCTTGCGCACAACCTCTTTCAATGCCTGGGCCAGCGCCTGCTTACGTTCGGCGTCCCCCTGATCCGCGACGGGTACTTGTGTGCGGTACAGGTCCTCCACAATCACTGCGTGCGCTGTCAGAGCAGTCAGACACAGCCACACCAGGAACAAAAGACGCACCACGAAAACCTGTTTTGACCGCATGAACCCTACCGTATTCTGCATACAATAAAGGGTGCAAAGCATACACCATTCCCTGCCATGAACCTATCCTTGACCCGCCAGTCACAGCCATCCAGTGCCGGGCAGGTGCGAGAAATTGGCCGTGTCTCGCGACTACTGATAAAATACCGGCCCCACAGTTTTCGTAACCTTTTGCACAAAGGCCCAATCCATGAGCGACCAACCCCAACGCCCCTCCCTGAGTTACAAAGATGCAGGTGTCGATATCGATGCCGGCAACGCCCTGGTCCAGCGTATCAAGGGAGCGGCCAGCCGCACCCGACGCCCAGAGGTGATGGGAGGGCTGGGCGGATTTGGCGCACTGTGCGCAATTCCACCCGGCTATCGTGAACCCATCCTGGTGTCCGGCACCGACGGCGTCGGCACCAAGCTGCGCCTGGCCATGGACCTGGCAAAGCACGACAGCATCGGTATCGACCTGGTGGCCATGTGCGTGAATGACCTCATCGTGCAAGGCGCCGAGCCTCTGTTTTTCCTGGACTACTATGCCACGGGCAAGCTTAACGTAGACGTGGCCTCGCGGGTGGTCAACGGCATTGGCGAAGGCTGCGTGCAGGCCGGCTGTGCCCTGGTTGGCGGCGAAACGGCGGAAATGCCCGGCATGTATCATGGCGAGGATTACGACCTGGCCGGATTCTGCGTCGGTGTCGTGGAAAAAGCCGACATCATTGACGGCAGCAAGGTCAAGGCGGGAGACACCCTCCTGGCGCTGGCATCTTCCGGCCCCCACTCAAACGGCTACTCCCTGATCCGCAAGGTGATCGAGGTCAGCCAGGCCGATCTGCAGCAATCACTGGGACAAGCCACCCTGGCCGACGCCCTGATGGCGCCCACCCGGATCTATGTAAAGCCGCTGCTGGCACTGATGAAGCAAGTGGAAGTCCATGCCCTGTCCCACATCACCGGTGGCGGTCTGCTGGAGAACATTCCCCGCGTACTGCCTGAACACACCCAGGCGGTTATTGATCGTCAGAGCTGGGAAATGCCGCCGGTCTTCCGCTGGCTGCAGGAGCAGGGCAACATCGTCGAACAGGAAATGCACCGCACCTTCAACTGCGGCGTAGGCATGGTGATCTGTGTCGCGGCGGAGCAGGCAGACCAGGCGATCGCCTTCCTGCGCGACCAGGGCGAAACTGTCTGGACGATCGGCCATATCGCGCCGGCCGACCAGGCCGAACCTGTCGTCACCCTGGCCTAGGATCGCTGCATGCCTGTGTCCAAACCCGGCCTGGTGGTGCTGATTTCCGGCTCGGGCTCAAACCTGCAGGCGCTGATCGACGCCATTGCCGAGGGCACGCTCGACGCAGAGATCCGTTGTGTCATCAGCAATCGTGGCGATGCCTACGGCCTTGAGCGGGCACATCAGGCAGGCATCGCAACACGAGCTCTCAACCATCGGGAGTTCGCCAGTCGCGAAGCCTTCGATGCCGCCCTCATGGAAGAAATTGATCAGTTTGAACCTGATCTGCTGGTACTGGCGGGCTTCATGCGGATCCTGACGTCGGACTTCGTCCGGCATTACCAGGATCGGCTGCTGAACATCCATCCTTCGCTCCTGCCCAAGTACCCAGGGCTCGACACCCACCAGCGGGCTCTGGCAGCGGGCGACTTGGAACACGGCGTCACCGTGCATTTTGTGACCGAAGAGCTGGACGGTGGCCCCAACGTGTTGCAGGCCGTCGTCCCCGTGCAGCCTGGCGATACGCCGGATCTGTTGCGACAACGGGTTCTGCGCCAGGAGCACTTCATCTATCCCGAAGCGATTCGCTGGTTTCTGGCCGGGCGCCTTATCATGCGTGACAACCAGGCCTGGCTGGACGGACAATGCCTGCCACCCTGCGGCATCCAGATCCACACACCCAAAGCCTGACTAACAGGCAGTCGGCCTGTCGCAAGGTCAAAATAAAACTCTTTCACACTTCCATGGTCCAACACCATCAGGTGCCATCTATCCCAGTCGCACTTTGTTTATACTGGGTACGGTTTTATCCAGCTCTCAGAAAAACGGTCGATTTTTGCCTATGCAATCATTTCCCTTAGTTTTCCGTGCACTGCTTGCCATCCTCGCACTCTGTGTCGCCTCCTGGTCCGCCGCCGAGACGCCTGCCAGCACTGAGCCCCAGCCGTCACCGCCAAGCCAGTCGCCACCAGACCAGTCATCCCCACCAGACCAGTCACTCCAGCTGTTCCCGTGGAAAGCCGAATATCGCGCCTCCTATAAGGCAGGCGTGCCCATCAGTGCCAGCGCCGTTCGCGAACTGAAGCAACAGAAGGACGGAACCTGGCTCTACAACTTTGATGTGGACTCATTCATTCTCGACATCAAGGAGAACAGTCTGGTCCGCTGGCAGAATGGCCTTATCGTGCCGCTTCAGTACAACTACCGCCGCAGTGGCTGGGTCAGCACCCGCAAGGCGCAGCTGGACTTTGACTGGAACAAGTTCACAGTTCGCAATAATGTGCAGAACAAGCCCTGGACCATGTCGATTACCACGGGCACCCAAGACAAGCTCAGTTACCAGTTGCAATTGCACATGGACCTGATCGCGGGCAAAAAGGAAATGCATTATCAGGTTGCCGACGGCGGCAAACTCAAGCAGATGGACTTCGGTGTGGTGGGCGAGGAAGTTCTGGACACCAAGCTGGGCAAAATTGACACCATTTATGTCGACAAGTTGCGGGAACCCGACGCCAAGCGCTTCACCCGTCTCTGGTTTGCCAAGGACCTGAATTACCTGCTGATCAAGATGATCCAGAAAGAAGAAGACGGTGAGGTTTACGAAATCAACCTGGAAAAGGCCACCGTCGATGGCAAGGAAGTTCGCTGACGTAGCGCATCGCTCTATTCCGCGCCTCGTTCCTCTATTCCGCGCCTCGTTCTATGCTGCGCACTCTATTCTGATCAGATATCGGCGTAAGCACGCCGAACCTCTTCGGCAATGATGCCAATACCACGCATCACCTTGTCCTCGTCCTGGGAATAGGTGATGCGGATACATTCCTGTTTATGCTCCCAGTCTTCATCCAATCCCGGAAAGAAATGATGCCCGGAGACAACCAGCACGCCACGCGCCTTGAGACGCTCATAAAGCACCTGACTGGTTATGGGCAAGCCTTTGAGCCACAGCCAGAGAAACATGGCGCCTTCCGGCTTGTGCAAAAAGAACGGACAACCTTGGAGCTGCCGCTGCAAGGCATCGGCGGCACGCTGTCCTTTTCCCTGATAAAACGGACGCACCACCTCATTGCTGAGCCGGATGATGTCGCCCGACCCAACCAGGTCCGACGCCAGCATCGCCCCCAGGCTACCGGTGGCCAGGTTCATGATGGCGTTGATCCCCGCCAGCGCCCGGATCACCTCTTCCTGGGCAATGACGATTCCCGTTCGTACCGCCGGCAGCCCCAGTTTGGACAGGCTCAGGCAGAGAATCATCTGCTCGTTCCAGAGCGGCTGCACATCGGTGAAGATCAGGTTGGGAAAGGGCGCGCCATAGGCACCATCGAGAATGAACGGCACCCGATGGCGACTCGCCAGCGCGCTCAATTGCTGAACTTCGTCGTCAGTCAGCACGTTGCCGGTGGGATTGGTTGGGCGCGACACGCAGATGGCGCCCACGTCCGGACCAATGTTCAACTCATTAAAATTGACCCGGTACTTGAACAGATGATCGTCCAGAAATTCGAAGCTGGGCCGGGCGGCGCGGAAGAAATCATGGGACAGGCCGGCATCGGCGTAACCGATATATTCGGGCGCCATGGGCAGCTGGATCTTCTTGACGGATCCGTCGCTGTAACGGCCTGCGAACATATTGAACAGCATGAAGAAGGCGGACTGGCTGCCATTGGTCAGGGCGATATTGCGCTCGCTCAGTTTCCAGCCAAACTTGCGCCGCAACATCCCCACCAGCTGACGGATAAACTCCACCTCGCCCTGGGGTGGATCATACACGCCCACTAGTCGGCGAAAATCGGTCTCGCTATCGATAATCGCCTGCAGGCGTGCCCGGAACAGGGCCTGGACCTCGGGAATATCGCCGGGGTTGCCGCCGCCCATCATGATGATATCTTCGCCCGAAGCCAGGGCGTTGCCCAGATCATCCATTAACGAGGTGATGCCTGCCTCGCGCGTGAACTTCTCTCCGAACTCAGATAGCTGCACCATCAGATCTCCTCAGCGGCGTGCGCCGATTCAGTCACCGGCACCCCTGTTCAATCACCGCTCTCGACGGCGATCCCGATATTGCTGATCCCGTCATTGGCGGCCAGGGTATAGAGCTCCCGCAGAAAAGCTTCCGCCGGATAGCTGGTCCTGCGCAACCGCTCCTGTAGCTCGCGCTGGAACGTCAGCTCCTGACGCACCAGTGGATGGCGATCCAGGTGATGTACCAGATCATCCTCTTCCACTCCTTCGGCGTCATTAATCTCAACGAAGGTTGTAACCGTATTCAAAGCCAGTTGCGCTGCCGCCAAAGCGAGCTTCGCATCAGGCTTTAAACGGGAAGTCAGGGCATCTAGCACGAGATTGCAGGCATCCGTTGCCGGATGCACGCCGTAGCCTTCGAACCGGTCCTGCTCCGGCAACTGCTGCTCCACCCGCTCAGCGGCCTTGAGAAAATTGGGCTTGGCATCGCGATCCGACAGCGTCGTCCAGATCGAGTCCAGACCGCGGCGCAGGGGCTCAGGGTCCAGCTGACCGGTCAATTGGGCGAATAACGCATAATTTGGAAAGGCGCGCTCGGCCAGCGCCAGAATGAAGGCTGACTGGCGCCAGCCACGGAGCTGATCGATATGACGAAAGGATTGCGACATGAATTCCCCAGCATGAATTCCCTGGAAACGGGAAGGCAGCGGACGACGTGCGCCGCCGCCATTTTTGAACACTGGCCCGTGCCGCACGGGCAGATCCAGTGGATCTGATCAGGTGCGCGGCAGGGTTACGCCCCGCTGTCCCTGATATTTCCCGCTACGGTCACGGTAACTGACGTCACAGATCTCGTCAGATTCAAAGAACAACATCTGCGCCACACCCTCGTTGGCATAGATCTTTGCCGGCAGCGTCGTCGTGTTGGAAAACTCCAGGGTGACGTGGCCTTCCCATTCCGGCTCCAGCGGCGTCACGTTGACGATAATACCGCAACGGGCGTAAGTGGACTTGCCAAGGCAGACCGTCAGCACACTGCGCGGAATGCGGAAATATTCCACGGTACGGGCCAGAGCAAAGGAGTTGGGCGGGATGATGCAGACATCGCTTTCGATATCGACAAAACTGTTTTCGTCGAAATTTTTCGGGTCCACCGTTGCCGAACGCACATTGGTGAAAATTTTGAATTCGTTGCTGCAGCGCACGTCATAGCCATAGCTGGAAGTGCCGTAGGAGATGACCCGGCCCTTTTCATTGTGCTTGACCTGACCCGGCTCGAACGGCTCAATCATGCCGTGCTCTTCGGCCATGCGCCGAATCCACTTATCGGATTTAATCGACATCTGCTTATCCAGCCCTACTGTTCATTCCGCGCTACAGGTTTGTAGCGCTACGAATACGCAAAAAATAAGTGCGCCATCATACCCCGTTTCGAGATTTTACGCATCGCTTCGAATAATGATCTCGGGCATGGCATTGGCGTAATTTTTCGCTTGGACCGACAGCAGCGCCCCCACCTTGCGCGCGATATCCCGATAGATCAAGGTAACGTCGGATTCCGGAGCCGCCACCGTGGTGGGCTTGCCGGCATCGGTCTGCTCGCGGATGGTCACATGCAGGGGCAGCGCGCCCAGCAATTCAACCCCATAAGCCTCGGCGATGCGGGCACCGCCCCCTTCACCGAACAGCGGCTCATGATGTCCACAATTGCTGCAGTGGTGATAGCTCATGTTCTCCACCACGCCGAGCACGGGAATATCCACCTTGCGGAACATTTCGATACCTTTTTTGCAGTCCAGCAGGGCGATATCCTGCGGCGTCGTGACAATGACCGCACCAGTCACCGGCACCTTCTGCGCCAGGGTGAGCTGGATGTCGCCCGTTCCCGGCGGCATGTCGATGATCAGGAAATCCAGATCGTTCCACAGGCTCTGGGTCAACAGTTGCTGCAGGGCACCGCTCACCATGGGGCCGCGCCAGACCATGGGCGTATTGTCATTGGTGAGAAAGGCCATGGACATGACCTGCACCCCATGGGCCTCGATGGGGATAAAGAACTTCTCGTCCTTGACCTTAGGCCGCTGGCCTTCCGGAATACCCATCATCATGCCCATGCTGGGGCCATAGATATCCGCATCCAGAATGCCAACCCGCGCGCCTTCCTGCGCCAGCGCCAGCGCCAGGTTCGCCGCCGTGGTGGACTTGCCCACCCCGCCCTTGCCAGAAGCCACGGCGATGATGTTCTTCACGCCCTCCATGCTTTTCATGTTCTTTTGCGCGCGATGGGCCACGACCTCCCAACTGACAGCAATATCAACCTGCTCCACACCGTCGAGATCCTCGATGGCGTGGGTCAGGATCTGGCGGATTGCACCTTTCAGGCCATCCGCTGGATATCCCAGTCGTATTGCCACATGCACGCGGCCATTCTCGATTTCGATCTTTTTGACGGCGTTTGACTCGACCAGGTTCTGATGCAGGTACGGATCGATGTAGGTTTGAATGGCCTGCTCTACGAGCTGGCGATCAGGTTGGCTCATGTGGAACTCCCGGGTGCGGTGGGCGCGGAAATAGCGTTCCGATAGTATACCGGTCCGGTATGCTTGTTAAAACTGGCAGCACGACGCCCCGTCCCGCAATAACGCAGTATCTGCGGATGAAAAAAGCGTGGCCAGGCGCTATCATAGCGCACATTTCGTCGGGGCTCGCCAGGCCCTGCAGACTTCCGACCCGGCCCCTGCCACATACCCGGTGGGCCGAGCACGCAAACGGATAGATACCATGCCCATACAGCCACGCAAGATTTTGGTCACCAGCGCCCTGCCCTATGCCAACGGCCCGATCCATCTGGGTCACCTGCTGGAATACATTCAGACCGACATCTGGACCCGTTTCCAGAACAGTATCGGCAACCAGTGTACCTACGTGTGTGCTGATGATGCCCACG
>CAYXVO010000022.1:0-7007 GCA_964467875.1 uncultured Pseudomonadales bacterium
GCATGCTTTCACCCTCTCCCCAACCCTCTCCCGTCAAGGGAGAGGGAGTAAAAAAAAACAGCAAGTTGCGGGTTGTGCGCGCAAATTAACCCCTCAAGGGGGAGAAAGTAAAAGCAGCTCCGCCGGAATCTCAGTGGCAAAGCCCGCCGCCCGTGCATGCCCACCGCCGCCAAATCGGCTGGCAATCTCCGCCACATTCAAACCGTTTGCTGTCGAACGTAGCGACCAGCCACGCTTGGTGCCCCGATCGGTGTAACCGGCCGCGAAGGGGTAGCCCACGGCCAGTTCGCCCACCAGTTCGCTGACGATCGCCGTGGGGCAGTTGACGATGGGCACTTCATGGCCGGCGATGGAGCCGAGTACGGCCCGGCCCCGGTAGAGGGCAATCATCTGGTCGCGGTAGCGATTGATGGCGCGACCTTCATGTCCAAGCCGTTCCAGGTCCTGCTCGCTACGGGTGAAGCTGTGCCACAGATCGAAGTCCAGTGGGTGTGACATCAGAGCCGAGTTGATGTGCTGGCTGTCGGGAATGCGAAACTGCCAGAGATCCCGATCCTGGACGGCCGCCAGCAGGCGGGGCAGGGGCGTGCGGTGAAAGTATTCCCAGGTGATCACCGCGCCGGAACGGTTCATGTCGAACACCACTTCCAGATTGGGGAACTCCTGATCCAGGCCTGCCAGATCCTCCTGGGCGCTGATGTGATGATCGAGAATCACCACCCGCCGGGCCTCCTGACACAGCGCGCTCAACACCGGTCGTTTGTAGGAAAAATCCAGAATATAGACGTCTCGCCCGCGACAGTCCGGTGGCGCCTCGCCATGGCTGGCGGCGTGGTACTCCGCCGTTATCCCCTGTTCCAGGTGAAAGTAGCGCCAGGCGGCATAGGCGCTGCCAAAGCCGTCGAGGCAGTTACTGCCGTGGTAAATCACCACTGGTGTGCTCACGGTTTGATCTCCTTGAAGCAAAAAGCCGATAAAGGGGTACATGGTGCGATTCCATGGGCTAATGAGCAACAGAAAGCACAGAAAAAGCAGAAAACTAGCGGCTGATCACGGGAAGACGAGTGGGCGGGAGGTTGTTCGGCACCAAAGGGCTTGGTTTGTATAAGGGGGCTTCTTGTACAAGGGGGGCGCTTGTACCAGGACGTTAGCTTGTAAATGTTACAGCTCACCTGCAACTTTTACGGCACCGCCAGCCGGTGAGAAGCCAGTGCTGGTGCGGCCAGCGCTGCATTTCCTCGGTAAAACCCGCGGCGTTCCCCGGAGTTGCGGCAAACATCATGCCGCTGGCACTCGCCTTGCTTGGCTGTAACCTCAAGAACATCCAGCACACTCACCCAGCAAGCAGGAGAATAGTTATGGCTACTACAGGTCACGAGCCCCGCCCCGGTCAAACTTCCAGCGCTGGCGGCGTGCCGACTTCAGGTATATCGCCTGCGACCACGACCGCAGCGATGACCGGTGGAACCCCTGGTGTGTCCACCAATCCCGCCGACTCAAAGACTGATACCAACCGCAGCACCAGCGGCGCTGGCACGGCGGCGACCAATCCCTATACACCGGACTCCGCCCGTAGTGGAATGAGTTCGGGGGATATGGCGCGGGCTGCTTCCGCGACAGGGGCGCCAACGAACGCCTCATCAACGAGCGGCTCATCAGCGAACACCCCATCAACAAACACGTCATCAGTCGCCGGCGCAGCGGGAACCACGGCAGGCGGCACCACGACCAGTGGAGCGAGTACTTCCAGCAGGGAGGAAATTCGTCAGGAAGTCCGCCAAACCGGTGAAACCGTGAAGGAGGAAGCCCGCCGTGCCGCCAATGCGCTGAAGGACGAGGCTCGCCAGACCATGCGGGATGTGGCGAGTCGCCAGAAGGAAGCGGCTGCCGGTGAAATGTCAGGATTGTCGCGCGCGTTACAGAAAGCCGCTGACGAGCTTGAGGGCCAAACCCATCTGCCGGTTGACCGCTATGTACGCCGTGCCGCGCAGAGCTTGGACGACCTGTCCGAAAGTCTGCGGCGTCGGGATGTGGATAGCGTGGTCAACCGCATGGAGCAGTTCGCCCGGGAACAGCCCGCCCTTGTCATTGGTGGTGCGGTCGCGATCGGGTTTTTGCTGGCCCGGATGCTGCGCGGTCCTGCCGAGGCGTCCTCGTCGGACACGAGCTATCCCAATGATGTGTATCACTAGGCCTCGGATCTGCATCCTTGGACGATTCCACGGGCAGCCAGCGACCCCGGCTACTGCTACTGAGGCACTGGCTACTGAGGCATTGACTACTGACGCATTGGGTACTGAGAGGAGATAGCCGTCATGTTGCAAGAAGAGAAGGACGCGCGCTCGATCAAGCACTTGCTGAACGAACTCGCGGAGGAAACCACTGACCTGGTGCGGCAGGAAGCGGCGCTGGCGCGTGCCGAAACCAACGAGAAGATCCAGCAGGCGTCCCGCGCCATGAAGATGCTGGTAGTGGGCGGTGCCATTATCGTCGCCGGCTTGTTCTACCTTCTGGATGCGGTGGTGTATGGCCTGGCGCGGGTGCTGCCGGAGGAGTACCGGTTATGGCTGGCGGCGCTGATCGTCGGGCTCACGGTGCTGATCATCGGTGCCATTCTGGTCAAATCAGCCTCCACCAAGCTGAAGCCTGATCATCTGAAGCCGGAGCGGTCGACCCATTCCATTCAAAGGGATATCAAGCTAGCGCGAGGACACATGCAATGAATGGACAAGGCCAATCACCGCAAGATATCGAGCGCCGGATCGAAGAAACCCGGCAGAACATGAGTGCGACACTGGACGCGCTGCAACAGCGGTTGGATCCCTCGGAGCTGATGGAGGAGGCAATCGGTTATATCCGGGACAACAGTGCCGACGTTGGACGTAGCCTGGTGCAAACCATCCGCGACAATCCGGTGCCGGCGGCGCTGATTGGCATCGGGGCTAGTTGGATGGCGCTGGGTGGCTCCATGGCGGCGCATCGCCATAGCGAACAGCAAGCGATCAGCCAGGATCAGGATTTAGGGCATCTCGGCTACGAGAGTGGCCGTTATCCAGAGTCCGACCGGCATGGGCTGGCGGACCGGGCTAAAGAGAAGTGGCGCGATGCAAAGGAGAAGGTCTCCGAAACCGCGGCCCAAGTTAAAGGGAGGACCTCTGAAATGGCAGACCGAATTACAGAACGCACCCAGGGTACGTCGGACCGCGCAAGTTCCAAGACCCAACACGTCAGCGAACGCGCCCATGAAATGTCTGATCGCGCCAGTGAAAAGGCTCAGCAGGCTGCTGAACGGTCCCAGGAGCTGTATCAGCGTTCCATGGAACGGGCGTCCGAGACCGCCTCACATATGAAGAATCAGTATCGGCAGCGGACGCGGCGCATGCGGGGGATGATCGAAGAGCATCCAATGGCCTTGTTGGCAATCGGGATCGGTGTGGGCGCCTTTTTGGGCGCGATGATCCCGACCTCGCGGCGTGAGGCCCAGTTGCTGAGCGAAACCGGCGGACAGCTGCGCGACGGGCTGATGGAAGCTGGTCGCGAGCAGTTGGAACGGGCGCGTGGCGTGGCCGAAAACGCTGCCCACGCGGTTCGCGAGCAGGCTGAGGATCTGCGCTCGTCCAGTGGTTCCAGCGCCCAGGACCTGTCCCGCAAGGCGGGCAGGGCGGCGGAAACCGTGAAGCAGGAAGCGAGCGCGGAAGATCGCGCGCGGGAGGATCGTGTCGCGGGCACCACGCCCTCGCCCGAGCCGCGCAGAACCATCATGCCGCCGTTGTGAGGAACCCGTGCGTGGTAACGAATTGACGGTAACGAACTACCAGTAAACAACCCATAGCCAGGAAGCAGTAAGACAAAGGCCCGCACAAGCGGGCCTTTTCATGATTTGCTCGAGCCCTGGCTCTGGCGCCCTTTAATCATTTGCCCGGGAACTTCTTAAACATCTGGTCGACCACATCCGTGATTACCTCCTTTTTCCGCTCATCCGTATGCCGGTCACCGATATCCATGAGGGCACTGGCCTTCCAGACGATGTCGCGGCTGTCGGAATCCATCACCTCGACTACCAGTTCCGCCGGTTGCAAGTCAGGCTCGCGAGGCTCGGGTGTCATGGACATCACCGTCGAACCGGTGCCACCGCCAAACGAGGCGTTGCCATCGGAAAAGTTCATCGCGTCGGTCGGTGCGCGCTTCTGGTAGTGATAGGACACCAACAGATCCGCCGGGCGCGAGTCGGTTTCCTCAATACCCTGTTCCTTCAGCTCAAGATGGATGGCTTGCTTGATCAGGTGCGCGGTGAGTTCGGATTCCATGGGGGAATCCTGCTGCACGAAGGCGAAGTTTTGCGCGGGGGCGATTTCGGTCGCCGCATCGTCGTCGATGTCGTAGGCGATACTGCGACAGCCCGAGAGGGTGATAACCGAAAAGCTGAGCGCCGAGATGAGCGGCAAGATGACTGAACGCATGGGGGGAATGCCTCCTTCGCTGAATGATCACTAACGTGGAGCCTACGGCAGTGGTGGGTCCTTACTCGCTAAACATCTTCCGCTAAACATAGAGCTAAGAGGCTGGGAATCCAATGCTGGCTGGCAGTCACAGAATAGTCACAGAACAGTCGCAGGCCAGGCGCTGAGCGATCGCGTCTAGCGCGTCTCTGTTGGGGCTAATTCTCTGCGTGCGGCGGGTAGTTCGCGAGCATTTCCCGCACGATTTCGTCGATAAACCTTGCCCGCTCGCGGGGCTCCATGTCGGCGCGTAGATTGCGGCGGGAGACCGCGCTCCAGATGACCTCGTCTTGTTGCGGATCAATGATCTCCAACACAAGCTGGCCTTCCTTCACTTCACGAGCTGGTGGCGCGGTGGAAATGCCAACCCCGCCGTGACCGGCACCAATCCCGAAACCAAAGGAGAAACCGCTGGATTCCAGGCGGCGGGTGTCCTCGATTCGGTAGCGCACCCGCATGTCGGCGGCGTCGCTGCTTGCCCGCACACCCTTGCTGGCCAGTGCCTGTTCGATAGCCGTACGCAGGCGACGTTCATCCAGGGAACTGGCACCTGACGGTGCCTTTGGGTCGAAGGCGAAGGTGTCCTGGCTGGCGAAGGGGTAATCGGGGTTGTAGTCGTAGCTGACCTGCGACGCACAGCCTGCCAGTAAAATACTGCCCATCAGACATACCGAAAATACCAACTGGCGCATCGTGGCCATCCTCCTCTCTTGCTGCGGTAAATCGACCGCTCGTCGGCAAACCCGCCTTCCGCACATTCTACAGCTGCCTCACTCGTATTGTCGCCGGTCCATCTGAATAGCGCCGGCCGGGCAAGCCCGACAGGGTAAGCCTGAGCTCGGCGCGCGGGCGTTCGTCATGGTTCTGTAACCGGAGTGCCACTGAGTTGTCACCGGAGGCTGGCAACCTCGGCGGTACAAAACCTCAAACCAAAAAACAAATGGAACGGAGACAGAGATGGGACTTAGCGTGTGGCAAATTCTGTTGGTGGTTGTGTTGTTCCTGCTGCTGTTCGGGCGCGGCAAGATCCCGCAACTGATGGGTGACCTGGCCGAGGGCATCAAGAGCTTTCGCAGCGGCCTGGGCAAGGGCGAGGCGGAGGTGAGGTCGGGTGCTTCCGACACACCCGCGCTGCCCGAGGTTAAATCCCCGGTGGCGCCCTTGGCTCAGTCCACGACCAGCGAGCGGCTGTCGTCATGATGGACCTGGGATGGGCCGAGCTGGCGCTGGTGGCCATTCTGGCACTGATCGTGGTGGGGCCGCGCGACCTGCCCAAGCTGGCCCGTGGCATTGGGCAACTGGTCGGGCGGGTGCAGCGGTTCTACCGCGAGTCCATGTTCAACCTGCGTCGGCTCGAACATGAAATCGCCCTGGTGGATCAGCCTGGGGGCACGGACCCTCTGGATCTGCTGCCCGAGCACGTGCGCCAGTCCATGGCCGGGCGTGCGGCACGGGAGGCTATCGATGCTGCGGGCGAGGGAAGGGCCGCGGACGAGGGAAGGGCCGGCACATGACTCCCCTGGAAAACGAAATCGATCATAAGAATCACGCCGTCGGCACGGACGGCATCGACCTGACCAAGACACCGCTGCTGTCGCACCTGCTCGAGCTGCGGCGCCGGCTGTTGTACTGCCTGCTGGTGTTTGTCCTGGTGTTTGTCGGCTGCTTTTTGGTGGCGAGGCCAATCTATGGATTTCTGATGGCGCCGCTACTGGAGGTGTTCGGGCCAGACTCCGGTCGACGCATGATTTACACCGGGCTGCACGAGGCGTTTCTCACGTATCTCAAGCTGTCGTTCTTTGTCGCGCTGTTTCTCACCTTGCCGCTGATTCTCAATCAGCTGTGGAAGTTCATCGCGCCCGGCCTCTACCGTAGTGAACAGCGGCCGTTGCGCTTTGTGTTTCTGCTCACGCCCCTGTTGTTTCTGGCGGGCGCGGCGCTGGCGTATTTCGTGGTGTTTCCCATGGCCTGGGGCTTTTTCTTGGGCTTTGAGAGCAGCGCGCTCGAAACCGGTATTCCAGTGCAACTGGAAGCGCGGGTGAGCGAGTACCTGGGGCTGGTGATTCAGCTGGTGCTGGCCTTCGGGCTCTGCTTCGAGCTGCCATTGCTGCTCTACGTGATGGCGGCGGTGGGCCTGCTCGACAGCCAGACCCTGGTGCGCGGGCGGCGCTATGCCGTCGTCATTATTTTTGCTGCGGCGGCGGTGGTCACGCCGCCGGATCTCATCAGCCAGATCGCGTTGGGGCTGCCCATGCTGCTCTGGTACGAACTGGCCATTCTGGCGATCCGCCGCAACGAGCGCAGGCATCCGGCCGCGCGCACCGTTCAGGTCACCTAAACGTCACCAACATGTCACGTATCCGTTAATTAGCGTTCACATTTGAGCGTTAGTTTGAAGGACGTCGGGAGCAACGCCCGACACAAAAAAAGAGACAACCTCAGAGGTAAATGGAATGAGCACCATGGATCAGATTCTGGCGGACAACTCCGCTCCCGTTGAACCCATCG
>CAYXVO010000022.1:7017-7834 GCA_964467875.1 uncultured Pseudomonadales bacterium
AGGCTGTTCCAGCCCCGACCAATTTCAACATTGTTGAACCCATCGTCAACCGCCGTGATTTCATGAAGGGCGGATTCGCCGGCGCAGCCGCGCTGTCGCTGGGTGGCCTGGCCAGCTCCAAGGCTTTCGCGTTCACCAATGACTACGGCCCCCTGGCGCCAGTTGCCGACGACACCACTGGCCTTGAGCTGATCGAGCTGCCGGAAGGCTTCTCCTATAAGACCTTTGGCTGGACTGGTAGCCAGATGGATGATGGCATCAAGACGCCCGGCGTTCATGATGGCATGGCCGTGGTTGCGGCCAAGGGCAACCAGATCGTCTTGGTGCGTAACCATGAGATCCGTGGTGAAGGCGCTGCCGTGCCGTCACCTGCCGTCTATAACCCGAAGGCACCGGGCGGCTGCAGTAACCTGCTGTTTGATGCTTTCTCCGGCAAATGGCTGGCGGCCTACATGAGCATCAGCGGCACCTCCACCAACTGTGCCGGTGGCCTGACACCTTGGGGCACCTGGCTGACGTGTGAAGAAACCACGGCAACGTACGGCGGCATGCCCCACGGCTTTGTTTTTGAAGTACCAGGTTATGGTGCGGCCAAGCCCGTGCCCTTGAAGGACATGGGGCGTTTTGCCCACGAGGCGGTCGCCGTCGACCCGGTCACGGGCATCGTCTACGAGACCGAAGACACGGGTGCCAGCGGTTTCTATCGTTTCATCCCCAACCAGTACGGCAACCTGGCCAAGGGTGGCAAGTTGCAGATGCTGGCGGTCAAGGACCAGCACCAGTTCAACTTCGGCGGCAAGGGTGGCCGGCACCCAAG
>CAYXVO010000022.1:7844-15158 GCA_964467875.1 uncultured Pseudomonadales bacterium
AGCTTCGCCCAGGGTATGACCTGGGACGTGGAGTGGGTCGACGTTGAAACCCCTGAGCAAACGGGCTGTTACAACCGCGGTCTGGCCAAGGGCGGTGCGTCCTTCAGCCGGGGCGAAGGCTGCTGGTATGACGGCGGTTATGTCTATTTCGTCTCCACCGACGGTGGCGCGGCGCGAAAAGGCCAGGTCTTCCGCTACGATCCCCGTCGCGAAATCCTTGTCCTGATCCAGGAGTCGGACGGCACCTTCAACGATGCCATCAACCCCGACAACATGGCGGTCAGCCCCCGTGGCGGCATCCTCCTGTGCGAGGATGGCTCCAATCCCCGGCAACGGATGATGGGTATCAACACCGCGGGCGAATCTTTCGAGTTTGCGCGCAACGTGATCAACCTGAGCAGTGGCGACGTGGCCGTGGTGAAAGACAAGTTCCCAGGTGCGGCGGTTTCTGCTCGCAGCTACTCAG
Source organism: uncultured Pseudomonadales bacterium (assembly GCA_964467875.1). Taxonomy (GTDB): domain Bacteria; phylum Pseudomonadota; class Gammaproteobacteria; order Pseudomonadales; family Oleiphilaceae; genus JAEZAA01. Next base: position 8,311 of record CAYXVO010000022.1, read on the forward strand.
GCAGTGAGTGGTGCGGTGCCACCTTCTACGACCGCTGGTTGTTCGTCAACATCCAGTCGCCTGGAATCACGTTGGCCATCACTGGCCCCTGGAACGAAGGCATCCTGTAACAACATGGGTGAACGAAGGGTGAACGAAGGGTGAACGCGAAGCGGTGGGGGCGTGATTCGTCGCCACCGCATTGGCACAGAATTTAGTGAGGAATGGATATGAAAGCGTTTATTTCAGCGATGGTACTTAGCCTTGGACTGGCTACGACCGCACAGGCCGCGCCCATCAGCTACGGCGACATCACCGGAGGTGGGGCCTTCACCGGCACCACGACCAGCAACAGCGCCTGGGCCAGTGAAAATCCGGTTAATGGCAACGAGGTTAACTTCTGGACCTTCAATGGCTCGGCTGGTGACAGGCTGTCGATCGTCATCAACAGCCTGGATGGTGTGTTCGATGCGGGTTTCAGCCTGTTCTACGGCGCCATCGACAGCATGAACCTGATGTTCGGACTGTTCGATAACAACGGCGATGTGGGCAGTGCTCAGTATATTGCCGGAACCAGCCCATTCGGCACGGCGGGCAACGACGCCAGCCTGCTGGATTTCGTCTTGGCCGACACTGGACTGTTCACCATCGCAGTGGGTGGGGAGTCTTTCCTCAGCTTTGAGGACAGCTACCAATACGGCTTGGAGTTCATTCACTCCTCTGTATCGGTACCGGAGCCGGTTACGCTGGGGTTGATGGTGGGTGCGTTGGCGGCATTTGGCCTGACAGCGCGTCGTCGAAGAGAAGTTTAAACCAAAGGTTATGTAAAACTCCCTCCCCTGCCAAGGGGAGGGGCTGTCCAATGATTATTCCGTTTCCCAACTAGGCTTAGCCGGCTTCTCTTCTTCCAAGCTCAAAGAAAAGGCACTGCCCCCGCCACTTCCCGCCGTGCCGCCCTGCAGCTTGATTTTCAGACGCAGGTTGTTGGCCGAGTCGGCATTCTTGAGTGCTTCATCTTCCGTAATTTTTCCGCTCTTCCACAGTTCGAACAGGGCCTGATCGAAGGTCTGCATGCCGAGGTTGGTGGACTTCTCCATGATCTCCTTGATGCCGTCCATCTCGCCCCGCTGGATCAGCTCGCCCACGGTGGGCGTGCCCATCAGGATCTCGATGGCCGCGCAGCGCTTGCCGTCCACGGTGGGGATCAGGCGCTGCGACACGAACGCCCGCAGGTTCAGGGACAGATCCATCAGCAACTGGGGCCGGCGCTCTTCGGGGAAGAAGTTGATGATCCGGTCCAGCGCCTGGTTGGCGTTGTTGGCGTGCAGTGTGGAAATACAAAGGTGGCCGGTCTCGGCGAAGGCTAGGGCGTGTTCCATGGTTTCCCGGTCCCGGATCTCACCGATCAGGATCACGTCTGGCGCCTGACGCAGGGTGTTCTTCAGCGCGTTGTGAAAGCTGCGGGTATCCATGCCCACTTCACGCTGGTTGATGATGGACTTCTTGTGGCGGTGAATGAACTCCACCGGGTCCTCAATGGTGATGATGTGACCGCTGCTGTTGGCATTGCGGTGATCGATCAGCGCCGCCAGCGAGGTGGACTTACCGGAACCGGTGGCGCCCACGAACAGCACCAGGCCGCGCTTGGTCATCATCACCTCTTTCAACACCGGCGGCAGGCCCAGGCTGTCGGCACTGGGAATCTCGGTGACGATGTTACGGGCGACGATGGACACTTCGTTGCGCTGGCGGAAGATATTGATCCGAAACCGGCCCACCTTGTGGATGGAGTAGGCCAGGTTCATCTCCAGATCCTTCTCGAAATCCGCCTTCTGCTGATCATCCATGATGGCGTAGGCAATCTCTTTGATCTCTCCAGACTGCATGGGCGTCTGGTTGATCGGCTTCAGCACGCCATGGAACTTGGCACAGGGCGGCGCGCCGGTACTGAGATAAAGGTCGGAACCATGGTTGGTTGCGAGAACTTTGAGGTATGAATCGAAGTCCATTTTTCTTCCTAATGTGACACTGATCAAAAAGTAGTTTTAGTTCAGGCTGTCGAAGGATGCCAAGAAAGATGCGTAACGAAGCGTAAATACTTGATGAAAAAGGGCGGGGTTTGTCCGAAGAAGACTTATCAAAGAGGTAAGGGAATGACGATGGAACGAAGTGGAAGGCAATCGGAGCGGTAAAACCGCTCCGAACGGATCACCCTGAGCGTGACCAAGGGGGGCCGGTATTTAGCCCAACTGGCCCTGTCCCTGCGACACGCTCTGGTAGAGTTTCCAGGCCTCCTGCAGGTGCTTGTCGACCTCTGCGCGCATCTCAATCAGTTGCTGGCGCAGGTCGTTATTCTGGGTTTGTGGAATCAGCGTGTAGTCGAGAAGGTTGAGGGCATTCTGATGCAGCGAGATTTGCACCTGCATGTACTTGGTGTCGTAATCGGTTCCGGTTTGCTCGCCTAATTTCTCCCGCACACCTTTTGACGTATCCCGCAGCGTCTGGCTGACCTCGTTGGGCTCGGGCTGAATGCCTAATTGCTGCAAGGTCTCCAGCTTCTTGTTGTGCGCCTCCGTCATCTTTTGTGCGTACTTTTTCACGTCCGCGTTGGTTGAGCGGGTGAGGGCTGGATTGCTGGACTGAACCTCCAAATCATTGAGCGCCATGACAATGGCAACAATCCGTTCATCCGTCACTTGCTGTTCATAGTCTCCGGGGTCTCCGGTTTGGGCATTGGCTAAACCGGGGGCGATAGCCAGCAGGGTAAGTAGGGCAAACATCAGGCGTGAGTATGAGGCGAACTGATACATGGTTCCTCCTGGTCGACGATGGGCCCTGGGGAAAGCCGTGGTGACGAAAGCCCCCTCAAGCCGCGAATGGAACAGCTGTCCCTAGTTACGTTAGGGTTCGGGGAGTGCAGATTCAAAGTGGGCTGGGTGCAACGCCTGACGCTGGAATGCGACGGGGGCGCGCTGGGCTGAAAGCAGGAAGCTAGAAATAAAACCTGGCGATCAACGCCTATTTGGCAGCAGTCCATGACGAGGCCTGTCGTCGTGGCTATTCCTGCGATCGATCAAAACTCGGGCCAATCCAGTCGGTGCGACCTATCCCGCTTAATTCGGGGCAGCTCGCGCTTGAGTGGCTGCACTTGAAGCAAAAGCTGGCTGCCCGCAATCCGGTGCTGCTCGCGCAATGGCGGGATGTGGACACCCCCGAGTGCCATCCGCTGTTTTGTCTGCAGGCTGGGCCGGTGGCGACATGGGAACGGGCGCCGGCTCCTTCGGGTATTAAAACGACCGTTTGAAATCTCTTGAATGCCGGCAAAATGTTTGCTGTTTAATTCACATGTGAAACAAATGGCGAGGTCGAATTGGTGTCGCAGCTCCGACTTATTCAGCTGCTCAATAGCAGCCAACGGCGGGTTCAGCAATGGTCGCCAAGCCAAGCAGGGCATTTGCCGGTGCTGCTTTGTCCGGCCACCGGGGTACCCCAAAGCTACTACTTCAAGTTCTGCACCTGGCTGAGTGAGCAAGGCTATGACGTGCTGGTGTTCGACTACCGGGGCATCGGCAAGTTCTTGCATGGCCATGTGCGAGACAGCGAGGCGCGGTTTCACACCCCGTTTCAAACGCAACCCCGTTTCAAACTCATGTCATCCACGTACGGGGCGTTTGCCAGATCCCATGGTTTGACGAGAGGCTAGTCTCATTCTTCGGACGAAAGCGTTGCCCGTTCTCTTTGTGCGGGTTAGTAATAACTAATGCGCGGAATGGAATCCCGAGCGCTCACAAATCCGGGCTCATACAGGGCGCGGTCAGACGCCGACATTCATCCGGAATAAACGCAGTATGAGCAAGCAAAAAGAGCAGATCGCCCACAACCTGCAACTCAGTCGCCGAACCTTTTTGGGCGTATCGGCCCTGGGGGCCGCCTCCGCCTTGGGGCTGACGACTATTAGTCTGGGCAGCGCGGGCCAGGCCCACGCCGGCTGGTTTTCGAAACCCGACCTGGTGGAACCCCAGCCGCCCGTGGCCATCGCTAGCCATTACGCCGCCATCGTCGTGGGCAGCGGCTACGGCGGTGCCGTGGCGGCCCTGCGTTTGGGCGAAGCGGGCGTCGAAACCCTGGTGCTGGAAATGGGCATGCTGTGGAACCAGCCGGCATCCGACGGCAAGGTCTTCTGCAAGATGAGCGACCCCGATGGTCGCGCCATGTGGTTCAAGGACCGCACGGAGGCGCCGCTGGACCGGATGTTCGGCCTGGACATCGTGAACCGGAATATCGAGCGCTATCCCGGGGTGCTCGACCGCCTGAACTATCCCAATATGACCATCTACCTGGGGCGCGGTGTGGGCGGCGGCTCGCTGGTGAATGGTGGCATGGCGGTGGTTCCCCGGCGCGACTATTTCTCCGCGATTCTGCCGGAGGTTCCGGCGGAGGAGATGTACCGGATCTACTTTCCGAAGGCGAGCGCCATGCTCGGCGTCAACCGTGCGTCCGACGCGCTGGTCGGCTCACGGTACTACCGGTTCACCCAGGTTGGCCAGAGAACGGCGGAACGGGCCGGATTCCGCGTGACCGAGGTCCCGAACGTCTACGACTTCGACTACATGCTCAGGGAGGCCAAGGGCGCGGAGCCCATGTCGGGCCTGGATCAGGAGGTGATCTACGGCAACAACGCCGGCAAGCGGAGCCTGGACAAAAACTACATTCCCGCCGCCCTGGGAACGGGGCACGTCACCTTGCGCACCATGACCCGGGTCAGCCGTGTCCGGATCGACGCTAACGGCCTGTATCACCTGGCGCTGGAAACCATCGACGCGCAAGGCGAAGTCATCGAGGCGCGGGAAGTCTCCTGCAACCAGCTTTTCCTCGGTGCCGGCTGCGTTGGCACCACTGAACTGCTGCTGCGCGCCCGGGAAACCGGCACGTTACCGGCGCTGAGTGACGAGATTGGGCACGGCTGGGGCAACAATGGCAATTTCATGGCGGCCCGGGCAAACCGGCTCTGGGACTATACCGGGTCCCAGCAATCCGGCTTCCCGATCCGCGGGATCGATAACTGGGACGATCCACGTCACCCGGTCTTTGCGGAAATCGCCCCTTTGCCCGCAGGCATCGAAACCTGGACCAGCCTCTACCTCGCCATCACCCGTAACCCCGAACGGGGCCATTTCCGTTACGATGCCGCCACGGATCGCGCGGTTCTGCATTGGCGTGCCGATCAGGCTCGGCCCTCCTACGAGGCTACAACGGCCTTGCTTGACAGGATCAACGACGTCAACCGGACCGAATACCGCAAGGGCTTGTTCGGCGGCAACAAGTTCTACGCCGATAATTTTACCTATCACCCCCTGGGCGGCTGTCTGCTGGGTAAGGCGACGGACGCCCATGGCAGGGTGAAGGGCTACCGGAACCTCTATGTCATGGATGGTTCTCTGATACCCGGCAACGTGGGCGTCAATCCATTTCTCACCATCACGGCCCTGGCGGAGCGGAATATGAGCCATATTCTGCAAAGTGGTGGGTAGGTAGGTGGATAGGCGAGGAGTCGGGGCGCCTAGGGCCAGCTACTGACAGGGCGTTAGCCGGAGTGGCAAATCAGGAAGTTGAGATCGGGTTAAATTCGGCCTGCGCCCCTTTTCGGTGCGGTCCTCTTTTCGGTGGAAGGTTAATGGGTCGGAGTGATTAAAAACAAATCAATCTGACCCCTTTGACCCTTCGGAGTGATTAAAAACAAATCAATCTGACCCCTTTTATTGCTTTTATTGGGGAACCGAAAACGAATGAGGCCCCATTTCCGCAACGAAAATGGGGCCCGATCATGACAGAGTGCGAGAGAGCTTAGCGGTACCAGTTAGCCGGCACAAAGCCTTCGCGAATCCGCTGTGGGTGGTCGCCCACATCCACCCGCGCAACCTCTTCACCGGAGGCATAGTTGATGACGGAGATCTGATCCGTTCCGCTCCAGGAGATGTAGCAGTTTTCGCCGGATTTATCCGTGGTCACCCAATAGGGCTTTTCGCCAAGACCGGTGAGAATTTTGTACTCGAATGTCTCCCGTGAGACCAGCGCTACGTAATCACTCATGGTGCCGGCGACGCAGAGCGTGTCACCGGCGCTGTTCATGGCGATGCCATGGTGGGCAGAGTCATTGACATATTTTTGAACGCGCATATTCGGCACCAGATTGGGCAGCTCGGCCAAACGGGTCACGCGGTCTTCCACCATGTCGTATTCCACGAAGCCGTGCAGGAATGACAGCTGAAAATAGAAGAAGCGATCGTCCGGCGTATGCGCCATGGGGCGAACGGCGGGGCTCAGCTTGGTGTAACCGGCGGCCTTGAGTTTCTCGCCCATGTCGAACTTCTTCAGGATCTTAAAGGTCTTGGCGTCAACCACCTGCACGACCCGCTCACCCTTGGTGGAGTCTAGGTAGTCCGCGTCCAGCGGTGAATAAACGGTGCCGATGCTGGCGTGGTAGATCTTGGAGCCGTCTTTGGAATAGACGTTTTCATGGGGGGAGTCGCCACTGGGAAAGCGGCCAACTTCCTTACCGGTGTTGATGTCGAGAATATGCACGACGTTGCCAGTGGAGGCAGAAACGGCGAGATGCTTGCCATCGGGTGACAGGCCCATGTGGTCGGAACGAATGCCGTCCACCTTGAAGCGCCAGACAATCTTGTTCGTCTTGATGTCGATGCCCACGACGTCCGCCAAGCTGGGGCGGGAGACTGCTAGCAGACGGCCATCGGGCGTGCTGTACATGTCATCCACGAACTGGTCGTTGCCTTCGCCAATGAAGATACGAATGGCCTGGAACGCCAGCAGCTTTAATGGGTTGAACAGGATTTCGGTCGTGCGCTTGC
>CAYXVO010000023.1:0-5929 GCA_964467875.1 uncultured Pseudomonadales bacterium
GGCAACTGTTAAAGGTGTAAAGCTTCCTTTCATAAAGTCGCTGCAAGTTCCAGTTCCACCGCTTCACGAACAAAAACGCATCGTCACCATTCTCGACGAAGCCTTCGCAGGCATTGAAACAGCGGTCGCTAATACTGAAAAGAATCTCTCCAATGCGCGGGAGTTGTTTGAGAGTTATTTGAATTCGGTGTTTAGTCGGCGGCGTGAAGGTTGGATTGAAACCGAACTACGCAATCTCTGTGCGATAAAACATGGATATGCGTTTAAAGGTGAGTATTTCAGGTCAGAAGGCGATTATATCGTGCTAACGCCGGGCTCCTTTAGGGAGCGTGGCGGGTTTCGGGACCAAGGCAAAAAAACGAAGTACTATGCCGGTGAGATTCCAGCGGGCTATATTCTTGAGCAAAACGATTTCCTATTTGCCATGACTGAGCAGGCTGTCGGCTTGCTGGGCAGTTCATTGATCGTGCCAGACTCCAATCGTTATCTTCATAATCAGCGGCTGGGGCTCGTTCAGGTCCATGAAGGTGTTGAATGGCATAACGATTTCTTTTTTCATCAGTTCAACACTCAAAAGTTTCGCGCAGCGGTGCAAGCCACTGCCTCCGGCACTAAGGTGCGTCATACGTCGCCGAGTAAGCTAGGGGACATTCGCGTCACATGCCCTCCCACAAAGGCTGAACAAGTTAAGGTGGCGGAAAAGCTAAATGAGTTGCTGAGCGAATCCCAGCGCCTCCAATCCATCTACCAACAAAAACTCACCGCCCTCGCCGAACTCAAGCAATCCCTCCTGCAAAAAGCCTTCTCCGGCGAACTGACGGGCGCAACAGACCCACTCAAGGACGAGAAAGTCGCGTGAACGAAGAACAGCAAACACCGATCATCATCTATCAGGATGCGGATCAGGCGGTGGAAGTCCGGCTGGATACCCGGCAAGACACGGTGTGGCTGAACCAACAACAACTGGCGGAACTATTTGGCAGGGATGTGCGAACAGTCAACGAGCACATCCAGAACGTCTATGCCGAAGGCGAACTGGAGCGCGAAGCAACTATCCGGAAATTCCGGATAGTTCGCCAGGAAGGGGAAAGGCAGGTTTCCCGCGCGATTGAGCACTACAACCTGGATGTCATCATCTCCGTGGGCTATCGCGTTAAATCCCCGCAAGGCACTCGCTTTCGCCAGTGGGCTACCCGCGTCCTGCGCGAGCACCTGGTCCAGGGCTGGACACTCAACCGCCAGCGTTTCGAAACCAATGCCCGCGAACTGGAAGCGGCCATGGCATTGGTGCGTAAAACCGCGCAAAGCCCAGCGCTGGATCTGACCAGTGGCCCTGGTCTGGCGGATATTGTCGCCCGCTATGCCCAAACTTTTCTGCTGCTACAACGCTACGATGAGGGCCTGCTGACCGAGCCGCGGACCCAGCGAGGCGGGCAACTGGCATCCCCCGCCGAGGCCCGCGCCGCGCTGGCCGGGCTGAAGGCCGACCTGATGGCGCGGGGGCAAGCCACCGACTTGTTTGCCCGTGAACGCGGCGAAGCCTTTGAAGCCCTGCTGGGCAATCTGGAACAGACCGTATTCGGCGAGCCCGCCTATCCCAGTATGGAATCCAAGGCTGCGCATCTGCTGTACTTCGTGATCAAGAACCATCCCTTCTCCGACGGCAACAAGCGGAGCGCCGCGTTTCTGTTCGTCGATTTTCTTCATCGCAACGGCCGCCTGCTGAACCCACACGGCGAGCCGGTGGTGAACGATGTTGGGCTGGCGGCGCTGACCTTGCTGGTGGCGGAATCCGATCCGGCCAACAAGGAAGTCATGATCCGTCTGATCATGAACATGCTGGCCGAGGAATCGGCTGCATGAGCACCAATATCCTGCGGGCGATGAAAAACAACGGCTCGCCCGAACCGCTGTTCGACAGTGACGATGACCGTAGTTATTTTCTGATTCGGTTGCCGCTGCATGAGCGGGCAATGTTGGAGCTTGAGCAAGCTGCGGAGCAAGTTACCCCGCAGGTTACCCCGCAAGTCGAGAGTCTGCTTGTGTTTTGTACGATACCGCGCAGCCGGGAAGAGATGCAGCAATTTCTGGCGTTGGCGGATAGGGAGCACTTTCGTAAGGCGATTCTCAAACCCTTGCTCGAACAAGGCTTGCTACACTTAACCATGCCGGACAAGCCAACCAACCCTAAACAGAAGTATTACTCGGGCAAGCGATAATCAGCAGTAAGGAAGTGCTCAGATGAACGAAGCCGAAACCCGAGCCGAACTGATCGACCCGGCGCTGAAAACCGCAGGCTGGGGCGTGGTCGAGGGGAGCCGGGTGCGGCGCGAGGTCATCACGCTGGGGCGGCTACAAGGCGCGGGCAAGCGCACCAGCCAGGACATTGCGGACTACGTGCTGTTCTACAAGGGCCAGAAGCTGGCGGTGATCGAGGCCAAGCGCCGTGACCTGCCGGACACCGAGGGCGTGGCTCAGGCCAAGCGCTACGCCGAACGGCTGCAGACCCGATACGCATACTCCACCAACGGCGTCGGCCTTTATCGGATCGACATGCAAACCGGCAAGGAAGGCTATGTCGAGGATTATCCCTCGCCGGACGAGCTCTGGGCGCAGACCTACACCGATGAGCCCCAGGCCCGAGCCAATGTGTGGCGCGAACGCTTTGGCGCGGTGCCCTTTGAGGACAAGGGCGGCCACTGGCAGACCCGTTACTACCAACACAACGCCATCAACCAGACCCTGGAAGCCATCGGCCATGGGCGCAATCGCATTCTGTTGACGCTTGCCACCGGCACGGGCAAGACGGCTATTGCGTTTCAGATTGCCTGGAAGCTGTTCTACAGCCGTTGGAGCTTGGCCAGCTGGAACGCCGGCGAGCCTGGCCGCCGACCTCGCATCCTGTTCCTGGCGGACCGCAACATCCTCGCCAATCAGGCCTTTAATAGCTTCTCCGCCTTCCCCGAGGATGCCCTGGTGCGTATCGACCCGGACATCATCCGCAAGCAGGGGCGGGTGCCAAAGAACGGCAATATCTTCTTTACCATCTTCCAGACCTTCATGACCGGGCGCGATGCCGAGGGCCGGCCATCGCCCAGCTTTGGCGAATACCCGCCGGACTTCTTCGACCTTGTCATCATCGATGAGTGTCACCGGGGTGGCGCCAACGATGAGAGCAATTGGCGCGGCATCCTGGAGTACTTCGCCCCGGCCGTGCAGCTGGGTCTTACCGCCACCCCTAGGCGCAAGCATAATGCCGACACCTACGCCTATTTCGGCGAGCCGGTGTATGTGTACTCCCTCAAGGAAGGCATCAACGACGGCTACCTGACGCCCTTCAAGGTGAAGCAGATCGCCACCACCCTGGACGACTATGTCTATACCGCCGATGACCAGATTATCGAGGGAGAGGTCGAGCAAGGCCGCCGCTACACGGAGGACGATTTCAATCGGGTGATCGAAATCCGCGAGCGCGAGCAATACCGAGTCAAGTTGTTCATGGCCCAGATCGATCAGCGGGAGAAAACCCTGGTGTTCTGCGCCACCCAGGAACATGCGCTGGCGGTGCGTGATCTCATTAACCAGATCAAGACCAGCACCGATCCCAACTACTGTGTGCGGGTCACCGCCAACGACGGCGCAGAGGGCGAGCGCTTCTTGCTGTTGTTTCAGGACAACGAGAAGACTATACCCACCATCCTGACCACGTCGCAGAAGCTGTCCACCGGCGTGGACGCCCGCAACGTGCGCAACATCGTGTTGATGCGGCCGGTAAACTCCATGATTGAGTTCAAGCAGATCATTGGGCGCGGCACTCGTCTGTTCGACGGCAAGGATTACTTCACCATTTATGATTTCGTGCGGGCCTACGAGCACTTCAATGACCCGGAATGGGACGGCGAGCCGATTGCTCCCGAGACCTGTCCCGACTGCGGCAACCGTTCATGCACCTGCTCGGCGCGTCCGCCGCAACCATGCGAGGTCTGTGGCGAGCGACCCTGTGTCTGCGCGAAAGAGCCTCCCGAGCCATGCCCAACTTGTGGTGAACGACCCTGTATCTACCAGAAGCGACAAAAGATCCGCATCAAGCTGGCGGACGGCAAGGAACGAACCATCCAGAGCATGACCGCCACCAGTTTTTGGGGGCCGGACGGCAAGCCGATGTCCGCCGCGCAGTTTGTCGAAAAGCTCTTTGGCGTGCTGCCGGACCTGTTCAAGGACGAGGACGAACTACGTACCCTCTGGAGCCGCCCGGAGACGCGCAAGGCATTGCTCGATGGGCTGGACGAACAGGGCTTCGGCACCGAGCAGTTGGTTGAGATCGGCAAAATGGTCGAGGCGGAACAAAGCGATCTTTATGACGTGCTCGCGTATATTGCCTTTGCCTCGGCGCCCGTGACCCGGGAGGCACGGGTTGATGCCCGCAAAGCTCATATCTTCGCCGGATATGATTATCGACAGCAGGAGTTTCTGAGCTTTGTGCTAGGGCACTATGTGGCGCGGGGTGTCGGTGAACTGGCGCTGGAGAAACTGCCCCGGTTGATTGAACTGAAATATAACGCCTTGGGCGATGCCGTGGCGGAACTGGGCAGTGTTGCTCACATCCGCGATGTCTTCACTGGATTTCAACGACACCTGTACAATCAGCCCTAAACTCATCTGGCGACTTCATCTCATGACCACAGACTCCACCGGCATCCGCCTTAATAAATTCATCAGCGAGACGGGCATCTGTTCCCGGCGTGAGGCGGACCGCCTGATCGAAGATGGCCAGGTCCAGCTCAACGGCCGGGTGGCGGGCATGGGCGAAAGGGTGGGGCCGGACGATCGCGTCACGGTGCGGGGCAAGCCGCTGCGCGCCAAGCCCAAGGCTGTCTACCTGGTTTATAACAAGCCGGTGGGCATCACCTGCACCACGGATCAGGCCGTGCCCGGTAACATCGTGGATGCGGTGAAGTACCGGCGCGGGCGGATTTTCCCCATCGGACGCCTGGACAAACCATCGGAAGGCTTGATCCTGCTGACCAACGACGGCGATATCGTGAACAAGATCCTGCGCGCCGGCAATGCCCATGACAAAGAGTATGTGGTGACCGTCGACAAGGCATTCGACGACGAGTTTCTGCGCCGCATGGCGGCTGGCGTGCCGGTGCTGGATACCATCACCCAGCCGTGCCGGATACGCCGGCTGTCGGCCAACAGTTTCAATATCATTCTGACCCAGGGCCTGAACCGCCAGATCCGGCGCATGACCGAGTATCTTGGCTATGAGGTGACCCGGCTCATTCGGGTACGGATCATGAACATTCGCCTCACTGGGATTCAGGTCGGGCAATGGCGGGAGCTCAGCGCACAGGAAATGGCCCTCATCGAGGGGATGCTGTCGGGCTCCAGTAAGACCCAGGAGGCCAGTGTGGCAGACGCCGGAGTGGCGTCGGTGCGGCCTGGCACGCCAGGGGAGCGTCGATCGCGGACGAAGCCATCGGCAGACAACCGGTCAGGAAAGAGCGGGCCGAGAGATGGTGGGTCCAAGGATGACAGGTCCAAGGATGGCAGGTCGAAGCAGCGCAAGCCGAAGGAAAAGACAGCCGGCCGCGCAGGCAAGCCCGGTTCGACACGGGAGCCGCGGCCATCATCGACCGGCCGCGGTCAGCGGGGCCGGGCGGCGCCTGGCGGCGTTTCCCGCGCTGACGGGCGTGGTTCTGGCAAGGGCCGGCGCGGGCGTTAACGAGCCGTTGGCCGGTGCCTGGCGAATGGCCTCAGCGTCCGGCCTCGACGCGGTTCCGCCCGTTGCGCTTGGCGAACAGGAGCTGGTCGTCGGCTTGCGCCAGCAGTGCGCTGAGCGACCGGGTGCGGCCCTGTAATGCAGCCACGCCAAAGCTCGAGGTACAAAAAATGGAATCGGAATCGGCGGCGATCGGCGTGTTGC
>CAYXVO010000023.1:6029-15107 GCA_964467875.1 uncultured Pseudomonadales bacterium
CCAAAGCTCGAGGTACAAAAAATGGAATCGGAATCGGCGGCGATCGGCGTGTTGCGCAGCCGTTCCGCAACTTCCAGCGCCAGCGCCAGATCTGTTTCCGGCAGGACCAGGGCAAACTCTTCGCCGCCGAGCCGTCCCAGCACATCCGTATCCCGCGTCAGGTCCTGGGCTCGCTGAGCGATGGCGCGCAGCACCTGATCGCCCACGAAGTGTCCGTAACGGTCATTGATGCGCTTGAAGTAGTCCACGTCGAACATGATCACCGCCACCTCACGCTGGGCGCGGATGCCCTGTCGCAGGAGGCGAGCGCCCAGTTCGAAAAATGCGCGACGATTATTGAGACCGGTCAGTTCATCGGTTCGCGCCAGGCTTTCCGCGTGCAGTTTGGCCTGTCGCAGCTCATCTTCCGCCTGTTTGCGCTCCGTGATATCGGTCGCAATTTCCATCCGTACCAAGCGTCCATCGATCCAGGGAATAACCTGGTCGCGGCACTGATACCAGCGGCCATTGGCGGTGTTCTGGAACTCCCAGACATGGACGCCGGTCGGTTCGCCCTGCTCGTTGAGGAGCAGGCTGTTTGTGCAGAACTCGCAGGGACCTTGGAAGCCGTTCTGCAGCACCTGCCAACAGCGTTTTCCAATAGGGCTCTGTCCCCAGATCTTCCTGCCGTAATTGTTGAGAAACAATATTTCATGGCTGTTCAGGTCGGAGACATAAACCAGGGCATCCAGGCTGTCGAGGATGGTGGTAACGGCTGCGTAGGGCACAGCCGTAGTCACTGCGGCTTCCTTGCTATCCGGAGAGGATTCATTGGCCGGCGTGGCTTCATTGGTGAAAAGCATCTGGTCGTTCAAGGCTATGGAGGACTCGGTAAGGAGTTACATTGGGTAAGCATTGAGCAGAAGCATAGACTAAAATCGGCACAATCATGAGTGTTCGCAACCGCTCTGGTTAGAGCGACCATTCACCGGGGAGAGTCCGGCAGTAGCGGAGGCGCGGTGATATTCTGATAAAAACGTGGCTTTCCTCACGCTCCGAACCCGTCTGGTATTCCTCACGGCGCCGATTTGAAGCCAATCGCGCCTGCGAAATGCTCGAAATCAGACCCCGGTCCCGCCTTGTCAGGTAGGCTTCTGCTATGTTTTCAGAGACTCTTCTTAAGTGGCCACTCACGGGACAGGCCTAAGGAGTCATGGAAAACACCGCAAGGATGCGCGAATGCATGGTGGGCACAAAGGAAATTCGACCCGATCGGACGCGATGTGACGCAGCGACGGTTAGAACAAGTATTCCTGTGGTTGTGCCTTCGTATTGACCTAGAGGTTAAAGGACAGGCGCCGCATGCAACAACGCCAGATCATCCTGTTGAGTTCTATCCTACTGACTAGCATCCTGGCGTTAGCAGCCTGCGGTGGAAACGAAAAGCAGACCGCCACGCTCACCGGCCCGCAGCAGGCCAGCCTGATCTATTCCTATCCCGTCGCCGGTCAGCGGGAGGTGCCGCTCCAGGCACCGCTGGTGTTGCGCTTTTCCGAGCCATTGACCGGGGCGGATCCGGCAAGCCGGATCAAACTGCGTGACGCAGCGGGCGCCGAGGTGGCGTTCAGTGCAGTCAGCGTCGACGATGGCCGTGGCTTGCTCCTGACGCCCGCCGCTGCGCTGGCGCCGTTTAGCCGCTATCAGCTCGACGCCGACAGCCTGGCAACCGCCAGCGGTACGGTGGCCTTGCCCGATACGCTGAGTTTTGTCACGCGTGCCGCCCAGCGCGGGCCGGCGGCGCTGGTGTCGCAAGGTGCATTTGCGGTCACCCGGATGATTCCCGATGGCGCCGAGCTGCCGCTGATGGATTTCTCCACCCTGCGCCTGCAATTTAGCCAGCCGCTGGATCAAAAGTCGCTGAACTATGGCGAGAATTTGCGGTTGCTGGATGCCTCCGGTGCACTGGTGGCGGCCCGGGTGAGCGTTCAGGGGGCTTACCTGAGCCTGGATCCGGTTGACGATCTGACTCCTGGCGTGCAATACCAGCTCACGCTCGGGGACAACCTGGCCAGCAGCCTGGGCGAGACGCTGGCGGTTGGCGACTTTGCCTCGCGTACGCTGATCCCGCAGGATTCCCAGCCCCGCGCCACCATGGTGCAGGAGGTGGTCGATTCCAATCAGGGCTCGTTGTTGTCGATACTGACGGGTGCCGCCGTCAACGCGGTACCGGTCAAGGCGCTGCTGCTGGGTGACGAAACGCTGACGCAGCAGACCGGCAATGTCCACGCGGAGCTGGCCTTTATTCCCAACTATCCCGAGGTGACGCCACTGCGCATCGCACGTTCCAGCCTGCTGCTGGGAAGCTCGGTGGACGTGAACATCGCGGGCGTGGTGCCGGCTGGCTTTGACAGCGGCGAGATCCGCGTCAGTTTCATCTCCGATGCCAGCGGCTATCTGTTGCCCAATCCCTACAGCCGTGCCGAAGAGGCGCCCCGCCACGTGCGCCTGTATCTGGACCTGGCGATGACCGCCGGTACCGAACAGGCCAATGCGGAACTGAGCCAGGACTTGCTGCATGTGGAGCTGGTCGGAACCGCGCTGGTGCAAAACGGCGTCATGGTGATCGATGCGGTGGGTGTGGTTGAGCCCCGGATCATGGGGCAGGACGACGCGGTCGGGCTGCTCTCGTTTCACATGAAGGCCTATGCGGATCAGAACGCGGCGCCGCAACCGGCGGCCGACACCGACGCCCCCTTTGTTCATAGCTGGATGCCCGGCGAGCAGCATCAGGGCAAGCAGCGCCCGGGCGATCCCATCCTGGTTCATTTCAACGAGCCGCTGGACCGCCAGAGCCTGAACCAGCCCGGTGCTTGGACCCTGTTCGCCGATGGCGTACCGGTTACCACCGACTGGCGCCTCGACGGTGCAACCTTGGTGGTTGAGCCCAACGGCGGGCTGAAGTTCGGCGTGAACTACGCGCTGCAGCTCAGCACGGACCTGACGGATCTGGCTGGCAATGCCCTGACCGCGCGAACGCTCAACTTTGCTCTGCCTGCCTATGAGACGGAGATGGGCCTTGGTCAGTTTCGTGCTCCCTTCGTACTTGTGACATCGCCCGGCTATCCCTGCGCAACCGTTGATCGGCCCTTGACCGACCTGGCGATGCGCAACAGTACACACCAGGGACGCTGTCTCGGCGGGATGACAGAGGCCACCATTGTTGATGTCGATGGGGATGAAGCGGCCAACCCTTTCGAGAAGGGACTTGATGATTTGTTGCCGATCTCGGTACATCCGGCCTCGCGGCCGATCACCGTAAGTTTTTCACGGGACATGATCCCGGAGAGTATTAAACTGGCCACTTCCTGTGGGTCGAGTGCGCCAGGCAGTTTCCGTGTGGAGCATATCAATAGTCGGGGTGAGTGTGCGCCAGTACCCGGGATCTTGACCGTGGAGTCGCGCGAAATTCAGTTCACGCCGGCGACACCCTGGCAGAACGGTGAGCTATATCGCTACGTGCTTGGCTCCCAGGAAGGAGACTATGAATTGCTGCCCTCCGCAGGCCGCCCGCGCTGTGACGGCACCGATGCGATCTGTGCCCAGGTCGGGCTTGACCCAACCTTAGGGCTGCCGTCGCTGGCGCCACTACCGCCATTACCGCTACAAACGGCGTTGATCAATATGCCCAATGCCACTGCGGGTGGTCCCGATATGGAGATTTATTTCCGTGGTGGACCTGATCTGAAGAGCCTTTTCAATCCGCTGAAAAACCTGCCGGCGATTGATGTGAATGCCAATTTGCTGGATTTCAAGGAAGAGGCTGAACAGGCACCTGATCTGCAAACAGGTGCGTTTCTGGAGAATACGACCTATCTAAGACCGCAGGAGGGTAGTCCGGCCAAAATTGCGTGTGGATCCAGTGAAACCTGCGCCGATGAATTCGGCGTTCTGGCGATCACGGCAGCTCTGAATACGGAGATTGTCGGTCCCGTTGGGAAGGCCGTGCAGGTGAAGCTCTATCCGACCATTATCGCGACCAGTGGCTTTACGGTCGATATCATCGGAATCCGCCCGCCAGCCGGGCCGCAGATCTTGCGGATGCGCTATCAAAGGCAGGATGTCAACGATGAGAACAGTCCCAGAACCGAGCTCATCGATGGCTTTATTCGATACACGGAAGATGGTCCAGTCGTTGAAACCAACGTCGATGTCTATATGGATGCACCCAGCTTGGCTATCAAACAGCCCAATAATCCAGACGACCTCTCACAAGGGTATACGACCTTTAGGCATAGCCAGTACAGCTTGCCGGTTACGCTCAAGCTGCGGGGGGCGTTGACCTTCTTGGAGGACGGTCGTATGCAGATTGTGCAACGAAACATCGAAGCAATTCCGGTTGAAGTAGGGTTAATGCTAGGTAATTTCGTCATCAATTCTATTGATCTGGAAATCCCGATCGACGGCATTTACCTGAACTACGTCTCGCGGCCCATGAAGGACTAGCCGCGCAGAAAATCCAGCATCAACTCGCTCAACTGGCGGGCGTGCGTCGCGGCAAAACCGTGCGGCGCGCCCGCAATGATCTCCAGTCGGCTGCCCTGGATCATTTCATGGGAGCGCTTCGCCGAGATGTCCAGGGGAACGATGCGGTCCGCGTCACCATGGACGATCAGGGTGGGCACGTCGATTGCCGTCAGATCCTCACGGAAATCCGTGGTGCCGAACGCGGTGATGCACTGGGCGGTGGCCAGGGGCGAGGCCGCCCAGGCAATCCACTTGCTGAATGCCAGCAAGTCCGCGCTGAGGCCGGAATCTTCTGAGTAGTTGTAGAAGTTGGGAAAGAACTGCTCCAGAAAAGCGACTCGATCGTTGAGAACGCCTTCGAGCATGCCATCGAATACGGCGTGGTCCACACCCTTGGGATTGTCGCCGGTCTTGAGCAGAAACGGCGGTACCGCGCCCAGCAACATGGCCTTGGCCACCCGCTTGGAGCCATAGCGGCCAAGATAGCGCGCCACTTCGCCGCCCCCCATGGAAAATCCCGCCAATACCACATCCCGCAGATCAAGCTGAGTGATCAGGTCGTCGAGATCGGCGGCGAAGGTGTCGTAATCGTAACCTCCCGCCGGTCGGCCCGACTCCCCAAACCCCCGCCGGTCGTAGGCGATGCAGCGGTAGCCCGCATCCGTCAGCGCAGTGATCTGGCTTTCCCACATGCGGTGGCTGAGGGGCCAGCCGTGAATCAGTACCACAGGCTGACCCTGGCCCAGATCGAGGTAGTGAAGTTCGGTTTGCGGTGAGCGGGTGGTCTGGATCCGTGGCATGGGCTGCCTCCCTGGCTGGGCTTATGTGTACGGGAACGCCAACGGTGTCCCCGACCTGAATGAACAATGATAGAGAGTAGGCCTAGACGTCGTACAGGGACGCCTGGTTGGCCTCCATCAGGCGCCTGATGCCGCTACGCCGATTGGCTTCCCTCGCCAGTTTCAGTTCCTCCGGCGTGGCGTGCCGGCGGTCCCAGTCCAGCACCTTCGGCACCATCAGGTGATGCCAGAGGGGCGGGATCAGGGCAATGACGATGGTGGAGAGATAGCCGTTCAGCATCACCGGCGCGTCGGGGTAGGGCCGGAGGTCCTGGTAGGGCACTTCGCCGGCGGCATGGTGGTGGGAATGACGGGTGAGATTGAACATGGCCCAGGAGCTCACCCGCTTGGTGGTGTTCCAGGAATGGCGTGGCTGCACCGGCGTTTGTGGGTTGCGGATCATGCCGTAGTGCTCCATGTAGTTGACGATTTCCAGCAGTGCCTTGCCCCAGAGCGCGCAGGCGATAAAGAACAGCATGCCGCTGAGTCCGCCAATCAGGTAGGCCAGGGCCACCAGCACCAGGCTCATGAGATGGCCGCGAATGACGCCGTTGCGCCAGGACAGCGGCCCATGGCGACGCTTGGCCAGGCGTTGCTTCTCGATATTCCAGGCGCTGATATTGCCCTTCACGGTGGACACCAGGATGTGCTGGTAGACCGAGCGCCCGCGCGGCGCGGTGGCCGGGTCTGTGGCAGTGGACACGTAACGGTGATGGCCGTACACATGCTCGATGGCAAAGATGGTGTCGAAGCTGAAGGCCAGTAGCCAGCGCCCAATCAGCATGGACACCGGGTCCCAGGTGCGGTGGGTCAGTTCATGGGCGGTGATGGTGCCGATCATGCCGATCATCAGGCCGGTGGCCAGAAACGCCGACCCATGGTGAACCCAGCTGGTGGCTTCCCGCGCGGCGAGGGCATCGTAGCCGGTCAGGGTGTGGATGAGTTGGCCAAATCCCAGGGGATCGCCTGGGCTGACGCTCCAGATGGCGGCAAACACAATCAGGCTCAGCAGCGGCAGTGCCAGCCAGAGTTGCAGGGTCAGAATCTGGGGATAGTTGAACTGGGGCGTGCTGGTGTCCTCGCCCAGAACCGCGTCACCCACGATATAGGCCATGAAAATCAGCAGCAGGCCCCAGGAGATAAAGGCGCCGCCCAGCACCAGCGCGACTACGCTGACAAGGCCGATCAGGTGAAACAGGAAGAATTTGAGGTAATGGAAGAACATGGCCACTTTGCTCCTTTAGGATATCTGGACGGCTTTCGGGGATGCGTCATAAACCGTGGTAAAGCGGTCGGCGAAGATTGCCTCGCGGGCCACGCCCTGCCGCACCAACTGCTCAATGCTGTGGTCGATCATGGCGGGCGGTCCGCAGAGATAGGCTTGGCAGTTGGCATCGGCGTGTGGGCTATTGGCAGCACTACCTACGCTGACGTGCTGGCCGACCCAGCCTCGCGCGCCTTGCCAGTCGCTGCTGGCTGGCTCATCGGATAACACCTGAAGGAAGGTGAAAGGCGCGCGCCAGCGGTGGGCAATGGCCTCGATCTCGGCGGTGCCATAGAGATCCTCTTGGGTACGGGCGCCAAACAAAAGCGTGGCGGGGCGCGCCACCCCGTCGTGCAACGCCTGCTCCAGCAAGGCCAGAATCGGCGCCAGACCACTGCCGCCGGCGATCAGCAGCAGGGGGTGGTCGGATTCGCGCAGATAGAAATCTCCCAGCGGACCCTCCACCCGGACCTGGGCGCCAAGCAACCGCTCCCGGTTGAGATGGCTGGAGAGGCGCCCGCCCGGTACTTCCCGGACAAAGAAGCGGATCTTGCGCTCGGCGACATTGGGGCGGGAGGCGAAGGAATAGGGGCGGGCAATCCCCGTGAGATCGTTGAGAGACAGCTGGGCGTACTGGCCGGCCCGGAACAGCATGGGCTCGTCCAGTTCGATCTGGAGCTCGACGATGTCGTGGGTCAGGGCGGTCTGCGCACAAATCCGCCCGCCGATCTGGCGTGCCGGCGTCTCGGCGAGACCGACCTCGATCACCAGATCGCTCTTGGGCAGGCTCTGGCAGGCCAGGATGTAGCCGGCCTCTAGTTCCTCGGCCGACAGCACATAGCTGGAATCGGTGAATTCCCGCACCTTGCCCGACAGCAGCCGGCACTTGCAGGTGGCGCAGCCCCCGACCTTGCAACTGTAGGGGAAGTTGAGGCCGCTACGGAGTGCGGCCTGCAGCACGGTTTCGCGCCGCGCCGCCTGGACTTGGGTGCCGTTGATCTGGAGATTACGGCTGGTCTTGCTGAAGAAGCTGAACATACAGTCGCCCTATGAGCCATTCCCTATCAGTGTACGGAGCAAATGGCGCAAATGAGGGGGTAATGATTGACATAGAGGGGGTAGTAGATGACAAATAGGGGGCATTTATTGACAGAGCCGGCCGCGTCCCGTTTGATGGTCTGAAATCCTTGGCAACTCAGGCAGCGGTAATGTCATGAACCTCGATCAGATACAGATTCCGGGTCAGTACCTGCACATCCTGGCCGAGTGCGTTGAAGACTTTCGGATTGACCGGACGCGCTGGCTCGACGGCAGCGGCATCACGGCCCTGGATGCCGCCGCCGTGGAAGCCACGGTGAGTTACGGTAGCCTGCGCTACCTGCTGCTCAAGGCCGTCCGTCTGGCGGATAACCCGGCGCTCGGGCTATCCCTGGGGCAACGCCTGTCGCTGCCGTCCCATGGCATTCTCGGCTATGCCCTCATGAACTGCGGCACGCTCGATGAGGCCGCCCGCCTGCTGGAGAAGTACATCCCGGTCCGGTTCCCGCTGGTCAGGGCGCAATTTCTGCAACAAGACGATGAAGTGGCGCTGGCTTTTCAGGAAATTGTGCCCCTCGGGGAGATCCGTGACATCCTGCTGGACGCGCTGCTGCTGACGGTGAAAAAGGCCATCGACCAGATTCTGCCGGGCGCCGGGCCCAGCCTGACGGTCTGTTTCCCCACCGCGCCCCATGCCGGTTATCCCTATGCCAGCCTGTTCGAGTGCCGGCTGCGTTTCAATGAGCCCCGGGCGGAGGTTCGGCTGCCGCTGGGCCTGATGCACCTGCCGATTCCCCACGGCAACGCGGCGGCCTACCGCGAAGCGGAAGCCCTGTGCCGGCGGGAGCTGGAACGCCTGACACTGGAGACCTCCTTCACCGCCCGCATCAAGCGCAAGATGCTGGAGCAGCCGGGCCAGTTGCCGGCCCTGGATGTGGTGGCGTCCTGGTTCAACCTGACGCCACGCACGCTGCACCGCCGCCTGCTGGCGGAGGGCAACCAGTACCACCGGATTGTGGAAGAGGTGAAGGTGTCTCTGGCACTGGCTTATCTTGCCAACAGCGATATGTCCATCAAGGAGATCGCTTACTTTTTGGGGTATGCCGAACTGTCGAACTTCCGGCGTGCCTTCAAGCGCTGGCAGGGTCTGAGCCCCTCGGCCTATCGCCAAAGCCAGGTCCAGCAAGCACGCCCGGAGCCTCTGGCGCGCCTGTAAATCTGACAGGCCGGCCTGTAGAAAGCACCAGCCAGCCCCTTAGCCGGTCTCGCAGCGGGGCGTTGGGCGTGGCGTTGATGACTGGAGAGAAACTTGCATCGTTTCTGGAATCCCAGACTGAACGTATCCATTCAGACTGACCAGCAGAGACAGATATGGCGATAGAGATAAGGGAGGCCCCAACGATGAATCCGGATCAAACCCGTTATGGCCGCTCC
>CAYXVO010000024.1:0-3736 GCA_964467875.1 uncultured Pseudomonadales bacterium
AAGGGAAGCAGGGATTTAAGGATAACTGCTTTATGGATTCTTAACTTGTCGTGAGACAAGTGTTGCCAGGGTCGGCAGGGAATTACGGACAGTAACTAGGACGGTATCTTCGCCTGAACCGCGAGGGGAAGCAGGGACCGAAGGAATTTGCTTTAGGGGTTTCCGAATTTTGTAAGCGCAAGGCTTACACGTCATTCTTGGACGAATGAAAATTTCACCAGGGATGCGTCGAGGGAGCGAATTTGTACAGGGATCTGTAGACCACCACGATATACGACATGTTTCAATGAAGAGCAGCATTTCAGGACGAAATCGCTGCTCTTTTTTTGTTTGTGGCCTCGTTTTTTGGTATCGCTCGTCGTCTTATTTGTATCTGGCTGCTACTTATTTGTGCATGGCACCTGCTTTATTTGTGCAGGCACCACTTATTTGTGTATAGCACCGGCTCAACCCTGGCGAGCGCCTGCATAGATCCGCACCCAGTTGAACTCCTCGAACTCATTGAGATCGGGCAGCGTGCGATATTCCTGCTGCGTCAACAGCCGATACCCCGGTTCCGCCAGATTGCGCACCCGCGAATCCGCCAGCAATACCTGCGGCGCCCGTTGCAGAAAAGCCCCCAATAGCGGCAGATTGTCCCGGGCATACAGCACGTCGGACGCGAGAATCAGATCCAGCTCCCCATGTGCCTGCCAATCCTCGGTCAGTGTCAGCGTGACGCCATTGAGTTTGGCGTTGGCGGCACAGGCAGCCAACGCCAGCGGGTCCAGATCGCACGCGATAACTTCCCGCGCACCCGCGCGAGCCGCCGCGATCCCCGCCACACCGGAACCCGCACCGAAATCCAGTACCCGCTTGCCCCGTACCCACTCGGGCTGCTCGGCCAGAAAGGCAGCCATGGCCTGACCGCTGGCCCAGCAAAACGACCAGTAGGCAGGTTCCGCCACCACCGCCTGTGCCTCGTCATGGCTGAGAGGGCCGTCCATGACACGGGGATCGAACAAATACAGGCTTATGGCCGGCGCGGCCGGTAAGGGCGTGCTACAGAGTAACGCCCGTGGAAGCACCTGCTGAAGATTCGCTTCAAGCTGGCTTTGACTCATACCCTCTCCTCTTCAGCCATCAGGCCTGTCGGAAGTAAAAAGATCCGGTATTATAGGTCGCTAAACCACCAGCCTGAAGCGCGGCGCCATCCGCATCCGCTTCACTCCCGCTGAACCACCGAAGTCGCACCATGAGCCGTTCCGATACCCAGGATTATCTGCACCTCTTCCTCAACGATACGCCGTTGATGGATGTTCGCGCGCCTATCGAGTTTGCCAAGGGCGCCTTTCCCGGCAGCCAAAATGCCCCCCTGATGACCGATGAGGAACGCCACCAGGTCGGGCTCTGCTACAAGGAACGCGGACAGGCCGCGGCCATTGAACTGGGGCATCGTCTGGTCCGGGAGGAAATCAAGGCCGCACGAATCGCCCGTTGGCGCGCCTTCACCGAGCAGCATCCCCAGGGTTACCTGTACTGCTTTCGAGGCGGACTGCGGTCCCAGATCGTACAGGGCTGGCTACGGGAAGCCGGCGTGGACTACCCGTTGGTTCAAGGCGGCTACAAGGCCCTGCGGCGCTTTCTCATCGACTCGTTCGAGCCCGCCGTGGAGCGGGCGTCCTATCAGGTCATTGGCGGTCGCACCGGCAGCGGCAAATCCGTCGTGATCCGGGCCCTGCCCCATGCGCTCGACCTGGAGGGACTAGCTCGTCATCGGGGTTCCAGTTTCGGTCGCCTGCTGGAGGCACAACCCACTCAGATCCAGTTTGAAAACGCGCTAACCGTCGCCCTGCTCAAATCTCTCCACTTCAGCCAGGAACCGGTACCGGTGGAGGACGAGAGCAAGCTGGTGGGACGCTGTGCGGTTCCGCCAAGCCTGCGGGAACGGATGCAGGCCTCGCCGATGGTGCTGGTGGAAGAATCCTTTGATAGTCGGGTTGCCCTGATCTTGCAGGAGTATGTGGTCGAGATGACCGCGGCCTTTCAGGCCCGCGATGGCGAACAGGCAGGTTTCGAGGCACTCTCGGCGTTTCTCCTCGACAGCCTCGACCGCCTGCAGCGCCGCCTGGGTGGCGCGCGTCATCAAGAGTTGCGCACCCTGATGCAACACGCGCTAGACGCCCAGCGTACCCAGAACCAGCTAAGTCTGCACGAAGGCTGGATTGCGGCGCTGCTGCGGGATTACTACGACCCGATGTATGACTATCAGCTCAGTCTGAAACCCGCTAAAATCGCGTTCCGTGGCAGTCGGGCCGACGTTCTGGGCTGGCTGGGTGCGCCGCCTGCTAGCCCTTAGTCCGTCTGGCCCTGCTCGGATAGCAGTCCCCTAAAGTCTGGCTGATTCCCGATGCCGTTTTGGTCTCAGCCATTCCGAATCTGACATTACCCATATCAAGGAGCTTTCGTGAACCTATTCACCCGCCTGCTGACTGGCTGTGTGCTGGCCGCCCTGGCCATTCCCACGCTCGCCCAGACCTTTGTTTTCACTGCCATTCCCGACGAAGATGAATCCCGCCTGCAGGAACGCTTCGACAAGGTCGCCGTTTACCTGCAAGACAAGCTGGGCGTGCCGGTGAAGTACATTCCGGTGAAATCCTACAGCGCGGCGGTCACGGCGTTTCGTAACAATCAGGTGCAGCTGGCCTGGTTTGGCGGCCTCTCCGGCGTGCGCGCCCGGCAACTGGTGCCCGGTTCGGAAGCCATTGCCCAAGGCTACGAAGACCAGTTCTTCAAGAGCTAGATCATTGCCCATGTCTCTACCGGCTTAACGAAGTCCGACAAGCTGCCAGCCCCCGCCCAACTGAAAGACAAGACCTTCACGTTTGGCTCCAAGGGCTCCACCTCCGGTCGTCTGATGCCGGAATACTACCTGCGCAAGGAATTGGGTCAGGCGCCCGAGGCTCTGTTCTCCCGCGTGGGTTTCAGCGGTGACCACTCCCGCACCATCGCGCTGGTGCAGGCCGGCTCCTACCAGATTGGCGCGGTCAACTATGTGGTCTGGGATACGGAACTGGCCGAAGGCAAGATCGACCCCAAGAAAGTCCAGGTGATCTGGGAAACGCCCACTTACCCGGATTATCAATGGACCATCCGCGGCGACGTCAACAAGACCTTTGGTGACGGCTTTCAGGCGAAAGTAACCAAGGCACTTCTGGACATGAAAGATCCGAAACTGCTGGAAGCCTTCCCCCGCGAGAGCTTTGTGCCCGCCAGCAACGCGGATTACCAGCCCATCGAGGACATTGCCAAGTCCATCGATCTGGCCGAGTAAGCCATGCCCTCTCCCCTGTTCCACCTGCATCAGGTTCAGGTTCGTTATGGTGAGCGCCTTGTCCTGCAAGGCGTCTCCCTCGACATCCGGGCGGGCGAGAAAGTCGCCCTGATTGGCCGCAGCGGTTCCGGCAAGTCCACCCTGCTGCGAACCCTGTACCCGCTGCAGGCTGCGAAAACAGCCTGGTGCCCGCAGGAACTGGGGCTGGTGGGACCGCTTTCGGTGTACCACAACATCTACATGGGCCGCCTGGACCGCCATAACGTCCTGTACAACGCGCTGAACCTGATCCGGCCCTGGCCGGCTCATTGGCGGGAAGTCCAGGTTCTGGCGCGCCAGGTCGATCTGGACTCACAGCTGCAACAAGCAGTGGACTCCCTGTCCGGTGGACAAAAGCAGCGGGTTTCCATTGCAAGGGCCTTA
>CAYXVO010000024.1:3746-14731 GCA_964467875.1 uncultured Pseudomonadales bacterium
AGCGGACCGCACTGGCGCGCGCGCTGTACCAGGAACGCTCCATCTTTTGCGGTGACGAACCGGTCTCCTCGGTCGATCCGCTCCAGGCCCGAGCCCTGCTGGACCTGATCAATGCCCGCCATGAGACCGTGGTGGTGGCACTCCACGACGTTACCCTGGCACTGGCCTGCTATGACCGGGTGGTGGGCCTGCAGGACGGACGCGTCGTCCTGGATGCGCCGGCTCACCAGCTCTCGCCAGCTGATCTCATCGCGGTCTACCAGGACGCGCCATGAGCCGGTCCGCGCCCAGCATGACTCGACTCTCGCTGAGTTTTCTGGCACTGGGTGCGTTGCTGCTGGCCGATCTCAGTATCATCACCCGCGATCCCGGCCATGAACTGGCCCTGATCGGACAGGGCCTGCTCAGCCCGAGTCTTTTGTCCCTGGACGTACTCGGTGATGCCCTGGCCAACACCCTGGCCTTTGCCCTCATTGCCGTGACCCTGAGCGCACTGATGGGGCTGCTGGTGGCGCAGTTTTTCCATTGGCGCCTGATACGGCTGGTCTGCGCGTTCTTGCGGGCCATTCACGAAGTCTTCTGGGCGCTGATTTTCCTCCAGCTGTATGGCCTCAGCACCCTCACTGGTCTGCTGGCACTGATGCTGCCGTTTACCGCCATTTTCGCCAAGGTATTCGCGGAAATCCTGGACGAGGCGGATCCCACGCCCCGCCAGTCCCTGCCCGGTGGCACCGGGCTGCTCTCGGCGGAACTCTACGCGCGCCTCGCCCTCTGTTGGCCACAACTGAAGAACTACATCCTCTACCGCATGGAGTGCGGTATCCGCTCCAGCGCGGTGCTGGGCTTCATCGGCTTGCCCACGTTGGGCTTCCATCTGGAGACCGCGTTCAAGCAGGGCGACTATTCGGAGCTGAGTGCTCTGCTCTACCTGTTCTTCGCCCTGATCGCTGGCATCCGCTATTGGCTGCGTCTCCCGCTGCTGTGGCTCTATGTACCCCTGGCCTTCTGGTGGTTACCGTTCGAGATCAGTGGCAGCTACTCCGCCTGGCGCTTCTTTTCCGAGGACATCTGGCCCCAGGCACTGCATCAGGCCGACTTCAGCCTGGCCGGCTGGGTGGCTGCTGGCGCCTGGTACGCGGACCTGCTCCAGGGCCAGGCCGGCGAAGGCGTGGTAAACACCCTGCTGCTGAGCCTGATCGCGCTGGTCGCCAGCGGTTTGCTGACGTTACTCGTCTATCCGTTGATCTCGCCCCTGTTCCTGGGACGGGTCGGGCGCAGCCTGGGGCATGCCGGGCTGGTGGTGACCCGCTCCATTCCGGAACTGATGCTGGCGTTTCTGTTTCTGATTATTTTTGGGCCCTCCATGCTGCCGGCCATTCTGGCCCTGACCCTGCACAACGGCGCCATCATCGGCCACCTGATCGGGCGCCTGTCGGCCGAGATGACGCTGCGTGCCGATGCACCGCGCGGCGCCAATCGCTACTTTTATGAAACCACACCCCGCCTGTACCGCCCCTTCCTCGCCTTCCTGTTCTACCGCTGGGAAGTGATCATGCGGGAAACCGCCATTCTCGGCATTCTCGGCATTCACACCCTCGGCTTTTATGTGGATTCGGCCTTCGAAGATATTCGCTATGACCGGGCGTTTTTCCTGATTCTGATCACCGCCCTGCTGAACATCGGCGTGGACACCCTGTCACGCCAGATCCGCCAGCGCCTGCGCCTGAACCTTTCTCCCCAGAAATGCTGACGCGCACTCAGGTGCGTTAACACCTGTTCCCGCCCCACTCCTAGCCTGCCAGACGAGCGTTTCCTCGCTCCATTACCCTGCCGCCGGCCCGCGGTCCGCTGCCTGAAGCCGAGTACTGGTCGCCTTTGGTCCCGGAACTCCACAATGTGGAAACCAAGTTCATAGCTCCCGCCGCACAAGGTGTGTGGCGGAACCGACCGAGGAGAACTGATCCATGACTCGAAAACTGACTTGCCTGGCAGCCGTGACTCTGGCTACCGCTTCGCTCGTCACCCCTGCGGTCGCGCAGGAGGAAGGCGGCTTCTATATCACCCCCGGGATCGGATATTACTTCTTCGACGACGACCGAGGGCTGGAAAACGATCCCGCCGCCGCGCTGGGTCTGGGCTACGAATTCGACAACAACTGGGCCATTCGAGGCATGGGGGAATGGCTGGCACTGGAGCCCGATGTCGGACGGGGTGATGTCGAGGGGCGCTTCTGGCATGGTGATCTGCTCTACCACTTCGGTGACAACCCGCAACTGCGCCCCTACGCGTTGATCGGCGCCGGCGACATGTGGCTGGAACCCGATGAGGCCTCCGATCACGATCGCGAAACCGTCTATCTCGGTGGCGTCGGCGTCAAACACCGGGTCAACGACAGCGTCGACGTGCGCATGGAAGCCCGGGGCCAGTACGGCGACGAGATCGACGAGTGGGATGGCGTGCTGCAGGTTGGTTTCAATTACGTCTTTGGCCGGGAGTCCAGGCCTGAACCGGCACCGGCTCCCGTCGCGGTCGTCCCCTTGGACAGTGACGGGGATGGTGTACCGGACGAGCGCGACCGCTGCCCGAACACGCCACCGAACACGCCGGTCGATGCCGAGGGCTGCCCCGTGCCCAAGCCCGACGAGGATAGAGACGGTGTGCCCGACGACCTCGACCAGTGCCCTGGCACCCCTGAAGGCGCCAAGGTGGACGCACAAGGCTGCCCATTGCGTCTGGAGGAAACCGTGAGCATGCGCCTCAATCTGAAGTTTGACCTCAACAAGGCGGAACTGCGGGAGGAATATGAGCCGGAAGTGGACCGTTTGGCGACGTTCCTGCGCGAATACCCCGACACCGATGTGGTG
This sequence comes from uncultured Pseudomonadales bacterium, assembly GCA_964467875.1. Taxonomy (GTDB): domain Bacteria; phylum Pseudomonadota; class Gammaproteobacteria; order Pseudomonadales; family Oleiphilaceae; genus JAEZAA01. The sequence goes on from CAYXVO010000024.1 coordinate 6,611, forward strand.
ATCGAGGGTCACAGCGACAGTTCGGGTGCCGCCGACTACAACCAGATGCTGTCCCAACAGCGGGCCCAGGCGGTACGCGAATACCTGGTGCGCGAACATCGTATTGCGCCCAGCCGGGTCACCGCCATCGGCTACGGCGAATCCCGTCCCACCGCGAAAAACGACACGGCAGAAGGGCGCGCGCAGAACCGCCGGGTGATCGCCGTGGTGTCGGCCACCGAAACCAAGCTGCAGATGAAGTAAGTCGGCCGCAAGCCCCCATCATGGCTACAAAGGCATGATGGGGTTAGCGTCTAAAACCACGGTAGAAAATGAGATCTTGTTACCAAACGCCTCTTGATTTTACATTTGCCTACAATCCCCCGTGATCCCCTGACCTATGCTTAAGGAAAAGCAGTCCCTAGCCAGAACGGAGAAAAGGTCATGCCAGTCGAGACACTGAAAGACTTTCTGGATTCGCAAGCGGTCCGCTATATCACCACCCAACACTCGCCCGCCTACACCGCACAAGAACTCGCCCACGTCATTCACACCTGTGGTCGCCAAGTGGCGAAAACCGTCATTCTGGAGCTGGATGGCAAGCTAGCCATGGTGGTGATGCCTGCCACCTATCGGATTCGCTGGGACAAGTTCATGCGCACCATGGGCACGGATTTTGTGGAACTGGCCGACGAGGACGACTTCGAGGACCATTTCTCCGGCTGCGAAGTGGGCGCCATGCCGCCCTTTGGCAACCTGTTCGGCATGAACGTCTATCTGTCTGAAACCCTGGCCGCCAACGAGGAGATTATCTTCCCCGCCGGCAGCCACAGTGAAATTATTCGCATGAGCGTGCAGGACTACCTGCGTCTGGTGCGCCCGGTTCTCCTGTCCGAAGGCCTGGTCGACCCTAACCGCTCCCCCGCCATGATCCGCCAGTGCCTGGGCCGCGAACCGCAACTGCCAGAAGTTTCATGGCGTCGCTCCGCCTGCTGAAGCGCCGTCCCCTTCAGGGCTTGAGCCCTGAAGGGTCGCCACCGTTACCGAATCACCAGTTACCGAATCACCAAATAGAATGAGGTATTGCCGCGCTGTACCTGCAGCAAAATGCTGCGACTGTTGCGGATAACCGCGCGCAGATTGTCGATGGAGCAAACCCGCTCGCGATTGGCGGCCACAATCAGATCCCCGGGACGTAATCCCAACCGGTACGCCACACTCCGCCGATCCACCTCACTGACCTCCACCGCCACCGTTTCACCCGTGGGGTTGAGATAATCGCGTAGTGATGCACCTTCAAAATAGGCGTTCAGCTCCTTGCCCCGCGCCGTGGTCTGAGGCGATTCCGTGATCACGATCTCCACTTGGCGCGTCTTTCCGTTGCGCAAGTAATCGACTCGCATGGACTGCCCCACCGGCTTGAGACCGATACGATTGCGCAGATCCGCGCCCGCCCGGATCGGCCGCCCATCTACCGCCACCACGATATCGCCCGGCTTCAGGCCGGCCTTGTCGGCGGGACTGTCCTCCACCACCTGGGCGATCAGCGCACCCTGATGCACATTCAGGTTAAACGCCTCCGCCAGCTCCGGCGTCAGATCCTGGAACGCCACGCCCAAACTGCCCCGTCGCACCTCGCCATGGATAATCAGTTGCTCCATGATGACACTGGCGATTTCGGTTGGAATGGCGAAGCCAATACCCACGTTGCCGCCGGCCGGCGCAATGATGGCCGAGTTGATTCCCACCAGTTCGCCTCGCAGGTTCACCAGCGCGCCGCCGGAGTTCCCCGGATTGATCGACGCATCGGTCTGGATGAAGTCCTCATAACCGTAGATGCCCAGACCACTGCGCCCCAGGGCGCTGACAATCCCGGAGGTTACGGTCTGGCCCAGCCCAAACGGGTTACCAATGGCGACAACAAAATCCCCCACCGCCAGTCCGGTGGAGTCGGCAATCTGGATCTGCGTCAGGTTATCGGGTTTGATCTGCAGAACCGCCAGATCCACCTGCTCGTCGGAACCCACTAACTGCGCCGGAAAAGTTCGACCATCGTTCAGCGTCACGATGATCTCATCGGCGGAACCCACCACGTGGTGGTTCGTCAACACATAACCCTTGCCGGCGTTGACGATCACCCCCGAACCGGCGCTTAACGCGCGCCGCTGACTGCGGGGTTGTTCCGGCATATCGAAGAAGCGGCGAAAAAATGGGTCCTGCAGCAAGGGGTTTTGCCGCTGTACCTGCTGGGTATAGGTTGCGATGTTGACCACCGCCGGCGTCACCTGCGCCAGCATGGGGGCCAGGGACGGCACCGGTTGTCCATCCGCCATGCGGGCAGGCAGCGCGGCCTGGGCGCTGGTCGCCCAGATACCACCGAGAGCCAGACAGAACTGCAGGAATACGGCAAACACAGAATTTTGAAAGGTCATCAAGACACCTCATCCAATTGAACGTACGAGGATCACTACAGCGGGCGACGGTGCCCTGCGGGCATCACTGCGACCGCTTCCCTCAGGCTTTGCGCGGGAGTCGCCAAGCCCCTATCATTGCTAGCATATTCAGCATTGCTAACTGAAGAGCCTTACCGCGCAATAGCATTGCTCGCCTATTAGCCTTGCCAGGGTTCCAAGGCCTCCGGAACGAGAACAATTCCTCATGAGCACTGATTTTGACATCCTGATCGTTGGCGCCGGCATGGTCGGCGCGGCACTGGCCTGTGCCCTGGCCCCCAGCGGCGCTCGCATTGCCCTGCTGGAGCAGGCTCCGCTGGCGCCATTCGACCCCGCCGCGCCACCAGATCTACGGGTCAGTGCCCTCAATTTTGCCAGCGAACGGGTTCTGGAAGAAGTCGGCGCCTGGGCGCGGATTCTCCAATTACGTGCCTGTCCCTACCGCCGCCTGGCAGTGTGGGAGAAACTGCACCACCCGTTCAGCCAAACCGAAGTCAGTTCCCGCTTCAACCGCACCTGTTTCGAGGCTGCCCAGGTCGGCCAGCCACATCTGGGGCATATTGTCGAAAACCGCGTTATTCAGCACGCCTTACAAAGCCAGGCTCAACAGTTTGCCAACGTTAGCTGGCTCTGCCCGGTCCAGATTGTTCGCGCCGACCTCCTGTCCCAGCCACCCCAGGTGACGCTGGCCGATGGCCAGACGCTGACCGCCGCCCTGATCGTAGGCGCCGATGGTGCCCAGTCACGGGTGCGGCAGTGGGCCCAGATCGGTGAGTTCGCCGATGCTTACGCCCAGCATGCCCTGGTTGCAACCGTGGAAATCGAAGGCCCGCAGCAGGACATTACCTGGCAGGCGTTTACCGCCACCGGCCCCCTGGCCTTTTTACCTCTGAGCGACGTTGGCGGGCGCAGTTATGCCTCTCTGGTCTGGTACCATCAAGCCGCGGCCATACCGGAACTGCTGGCACTGGATGACGCCAGCTTTATCGAGGCCGCCGCCAAGGCATTTCCCCGGGAACTGCCACCGATGCGCTCTGTGCTGGGCCGGGGAAGCTTTCCCCTCGTTAAGCGCCATGCCCTGCAATATGCCCGTCCAGGTGTCGTGCTGGTAGGCGACGCGGCTCACACCATCAACCCGCTGGCGGGACAAGGTGTCAATCTCGGCTTCAAGGACATTGCCACTCTGAGCCGTATCCTGCTCGATGCCCATCGCCGCCAGCAGAGCTGGAGCGACTTCAGCTTACTCCAGCACTATCAACGGGAACGCCGAAGCGCCAACCAGATGATGATGAACATCATGGATCTGTTCTACCACGGCTTCAGCACCGAACGCGGTCCCCTCAAACTGTTACGCAACCTAGGCCTCACCGCCGCGAGCCTGGCCAAGCCGGCACATCGGCCAGTGATCGCCTATGCCATGGGCCTACGGGACGACATTGCAGGTGCCACGTTACCCAAGTTTCTGCGGGACCGTCTCGCCCAGCTGGGTTAGCCTTTTGATCCAAAAGAGTCGCGACCCACAGGCGCGGGCTTTCCGCCTGAGCGGGGCGAATCGCTATATTTATTCGATGTCCAGGATTTATCCGATATCCAAGATTGATCCAATATCCAAGCAAGCTGTCTTTCACTGAACGCGCTCAAGGAGCCACCATGGCCGAGACCATTTTCGACAAAATCATACGCAAGGAAGTTCCGGCACAAATTGTCTACGAGGATGAGCAGTGCCTGGCATTCAAAGACATTAATCCCCAGGCGCCACTTCATCTGCTGATCATCCCCAAGCAGCAGATCGCCACCGTGAACGATATTGAGTTGGCACAGCGGGAACTGGTGGGGCACCTGTTTTACGCGGCTGGCAAAATTGCCAAGGAGCAGGGCGTTGCCGAGGACGGCTATCGCCTGGTTCTGAACTGCAACAACCATGGCGGGCAGACGGTGTACCACATCCATGTGCACATGCTGGCGGGCAAGCCCCTGGGCTGGCCCCCCTATACCGAGCGCCTCAAGGCCTGATCCCCGGCTAGCTTGTGTCGGCTGGGCATAAACCCGCCCAGCAGATCGCCTTATCTCTCTTCCCTGTATCTTCCCTGCATCTCCCTTGTCACCAGCTTTCTCAGCCGTTGACCAGCATGTGAGTCACAATGGACGCGGCATAGCCCAGGCCAATGGCCCAGCTCCAGCGCAGATGGCTCATGAAGGTATACACCCCCCGCGCCTGCCCCATGAGCGCCACGCCAGCGGCGGAACCGATGGACAGCAGACTACCGCCAACGCCGGCGGTCATGGTGACCAGCAGCCACTGCATGTCGTCCATGGGCGGGTTCATGGTGAGAATCGCGAACATCACGGGAATGTTATCGATGACCGCCGACACCAGTCCCACCAGGATGTTTGTCGTCGTCGCGCCCAGCCCCTCGTACATGCTTGTCGACATCAGCTCCAGAAAGCCGAGATAAGCCAGACCGCCCACGCAGAACAACACACCGAAGAAGAACAGCAGGGTATCCCACTCGGCCCGGGCCACCCGGCCGAAAATATCGAACTGTACATCGTCGGCTTCGGCACCGGTCTTACGCAGGTAGAAGGCGAAGAACATCAGCAGTGACAGGCCGGTCATCATGCCCATGAACGGCGGGATATGGAAAATCTGCTCGAAGCAGACCGCCATCGCGATGGTTGCCAGCAACAAGCCACAAACCCGCTTGCCACCTCGCTTGATCGGCACCAGGACATCCTGCCCTGCGGGTGTGCCGGTTGGCAGGAAGAAATTCATGATGATGGCGGGCACCACGAAATTGACCACCGAAGGCACAAAGAGGGCAAAGAACTCAAAGAACTCCAACTTGCCGGTCTGCCAGACCATCAGGGTCGTGATATCACCAAAAGGACTGAAGGCGCCACCGGCGTTGGCCGCCACCACGACGTTGACCATGGCGATCGCGACAAACTTGGGCTGGCCCGCACCCACCGCCACGATGACAGCCCCCATGAGCAATGCCGTGGTCATGTTGTCGGCGATGGGCGAGATAAAGAATGCCAGCCAGCCAGTAACCCAGAACAGCTGGCGATAACTCAAACCCTTCACCACCAGGTAGGAGCGCAGGAACTCAAACACATTGCGCTCCTCCATGACGTTAATAAAGGTCATGGCCACCAGCAAAAACAGGAAGAGCGCGCTGTATTCCACCAGGTTGTGGAAAATCACCTCTCTCATCTCTTCGCTGTTGACGCCAGCATCCTGAGCCACGCTGGCCACCAACAACCAGATCAGGCCGGCGGCAAAGATCACCGGTTTGGATTTGCGCAAATGCAGCATCTCTTCCGCCATCACCGCCACATAGGCCAAGACGAAAATAACGATGCATAAAATTGCCTTGAAGCTGGACGTTACCTGCAATGTGGCCTGCCCCTCTGCCGCCCAGACAGGGACGCTCAGCAGCACCAAGAGAAACATCAACAAATATCGCATGAACGTCATGTCTTTCTACCCCTTTTGCGGATCAAACCCTGTACAAATCAGATTGTTGCCGGCGTTTTCGACTAGTAAACGCTGCCGCCCTGCAAAATGCCATGACCGGCCCTGCAAAATGCCACGAAATGAAGCGCAACTCGACCAAAGGATACGACGCTGACACCCTCTGTTGATCTGGATCAATATGGCGCCAGGCACCAGGCCTTATCCTGAAGCTGTCCTTGAGTGACCGATGCACTTAAGGCCGGAAAAGGTGAGGCTTTGGCCCGTCCAGGCATGAGGAAAACCCGATGCCGGGTACGGGCCACTTTTCAACGATTATCCCCTCCAGAATGCTAACCCGGCATCTTCCGATCCTCGCAGGCTTACCCTGACGCTTCGCCGGTCATTGCGGATGCCTCGCCAGCCATTCCAGAATTTGCATCAAATCGCCTGAGACCGCGTCATTTGGTGAGCATAATACTAGACTTGAGCCGCGAGTGCGCATCTCCTAACTGGCTGTAGGATATTCGCCACTAATTCTGCCTTGTAACGGCAGGGGCACCGTAAGCACCTGCCGCACTATCCCATCACCCCTCCTAAAGGAGGGGGTGTTGTGTTCTACTTAACTCTACCTCCCTCGATAATCCCCGCTTCAGCGATTTTGTCCGTTTTGTCGCAAGGGAGAAATGCATGCGAATCCTGGTAACTGGTGCCAACGGCCATATTGGCGCAAATGTAGTCAGAGCCCTGATTGCCGCGGGATACGAGGTGCGTGCCTTTGTCCGCGAAGGGTGCGATCGTCGGGGCCTGGCCGGACTAAGCCTGGAATATGTATTTGGCGACGTCATGGACCAGACCAGCCTGGAAGCCGCCCTCACCGGATGCGACGCTGTTATTCATCTGGCGGCCGTTTATAAGACCATTGCCACCAATGCCGACGAAATTGTCGCCCCAGCCATCCTGGGCGCGGAGCATCTTTATGCTGCCGCCAAGGCGACCGGTATCCAGCGGATCGTCTACACCAGCTCCATCGCCTCCGTCGGGTTTTCCTATGAGTCCAACCAGTTCCGCACCGGCGACGACTGGAATGAGGATCCCCACAACCCCTATTACATTGCGAAGACCCGCAGCGAGCAGCGGGTTCAGCATCTGGCGCGGGAAACCGGCATCCATACCGTGGTCATTTGTCCGGCCATTGTGCTCGGTGCGCATGACTACCGCGTCACGCCGTCGAACCAACTGGTGATGGACTGGCTCAACGGCGTCGGCCAAACCTACCAGGGCGGCCTTAACCTGGTCGACGTGCGCGATGTTGCCGCAGCCCATGTGGCGGCGCTGACCGAGGGCGAGAACTGCCGCCGCTACATCGTCGGCGGTGAGAACATCCAGGTGAAGGATATCGGCCGGTTACTCAGTAAAATGACCGGTATCCGCCCGCTCCATGTCCCGTTTCCACGGGGCATCATGCTGGTTACGGCCCGCCTGCTGGAAGGTCTGTGCAAACGCATCGGCGTGACGCCACCCTTTACCTATGACCTGCTGTTTGAAGTTGCTGGCCGCTATGCCTGGTATGACTGCCAGGAGACTTACCGGACCTTTGACCTCACACCCCATAACGCCGAGCAGGCACTGCGCGCCAGCGTCGACTGGCTATTGCAGACCGACCGCATCCGCCCAAACCGGGCGCATCGGATCACCGCCCGCCTTGCAGCGACCTGACGCACCTCAAGGTCGAGCGATTTCACCTGGCCGGCAATTCCATGGGCGGCGCAATTACCGCCCGCTATGCCGCCACTTATCCTGAATCGGTGCTCTCCGCCATCCTGTTCAATCCAGGTAGCATTCATGAGCACGAGAGCGAGTTCGAAGCGCTGTTGAGGGAAGGCAAGAACCCCCTGGTGTTGAATCGCGTGGACGACTTCGACACCCAACTAGCCATCGCGATGGCCAAGCCGCCGTTCATTCCTTGGCCCATTACCAGTGTGCTGGCCGAGCAGTCAGTGGCCAACAAGGACCTCCACGCCAAAATTTTGTCCCAGATCCGCGCCGGTGCCAGCCATGATTACGTGTTTCAGGACGAACTGAAAAAGATCAAGGCGCCCACCCTGATCCTGTGGGGCAAGCTCGACCGCGTGCTGCATTACCGCAATGCTGATATTTTCGAACAGCTGATTCCCGGCTCACGCAAACTGGTTTTCGATGAAATCGGTCACATGCCAATGATGGAAATGGTCT
>CAYXVO010000025.1:0-14624 GCA_964467875.1 uncultured Pseudomonadales bacterium
GCGCCACTTGTCCTGGGCCCGCGCGACCAGTGTGTCGACAAATTCGATCTGGCGACGCTGCTCCTGGATGGCGACCGAGAGACGGCTGATGAAGGCGGTCAGCGTTTGATATTGGGCGGGCGAGATCCGCTGCCCGGTGTGGGCGCGCAGACTATTCTGGTATTCCTGCTGGAATTGCTGCAACTGTTCGAGCTTATCCTGTTCAGTGCGCAGCTGCTTCTGGATTTTAGCCAGTTCCTGCTGTGCCTCCTCTTCCTTCTGCTCGGCCATTTGCAGAACGATCTGAAGCCGCTGTGAGCGCTTTTGCACCATACCTCAAGCCTCACTTCGCACGACGAGGCTCAGGCGCCGGCGCTTTGGATCCTGGCGCCTTGGATCCTGACATGAGTAGCTCCTGCAGTTCACGGGAAGCCTCATCAAAGGCCGCGCGCTCCTTAAGCTCCTGGCGCAGGAAATCGCGCATGCGCGGCATTCGTTCGATCGCCAGGTCGGTTTCCGGGTCCGCGCCTGGTGTATAGGCGCCCACGCTGATCAGGTCCTTGGTCTGCTGATAACGCGCATAGAGCTGCTTGAATCGTTGCGCCGCTCGCATATGCTCGGTTGACACCACATGGGGCATGACGCGGCTGATGGAGGCCTCCACGTCGATGGCCGGATAATGCCCTTCTTCCGCCAGCCGCCGGGAGAGCACGATGTGTCCGTCGAGAATGGCGCGGGCAGCATCGGCGATGGGATCCTGCTGGTCATCGCCTTCGGTCAGCGCCGGCAGCTTGGCAAACACAGACGGCGGATAGCCCTTGGTGGCCGGCGGCTCACCCAAAGACAGGGCGATTTCACGCTGGGCCTGGGCATAACGGGTTAACGAGTCCATGAGCAACAGGACACTCTTACCCTGATCGCGAAAATGTTCGGCAATGCGGGTGGTCAGCTGGGACGCGCGCAGGCGCATCAGGGGGGAGTCATCCGCCGGTGACGCCACCACCACGGAACGCGCCAAGCCCTCGGGACCAAGGATGTCTTCGATAAACTCCTTAACTTCCCGGCCACGCTCACCGATCAGGCCGACGACGGTGATTTCCGCCGTGGTAAAGCGGGTCATCATGCCCAGCAGCATACTCTTACCCACACCAGAGCCGGCGAACAGCCCCAGACGCTGGCCAACTCCCACGGTGAGCATGGAATTAATGGCGCGAATGCCCACATCCAGCGGCTGGCGAATGGGTGCCCGGTGCAAGGGGTTGATGATGTGCCCGACCATACTGAGATGAGCATCGGCCTGGATCGGCCCCTTGCCGTCGAGCGGATCGCCGGCACCATTCAAAACCCGGCCCAGCAAGCCCATACCAACGGGAATCAGACCCGCGGCACCGATCGGCCAGACCCGCGCGCCAGACTGCAGGCCTTCCACCGGATTGAGCGGCATCAGGTAGATCTTGTCTTCGGCAAAGCCGACCACTTCCGCCTCGACCGGCTGCGCCCGGGCAACTTCAATCAGGCAGCGCTCGCCAAGCGTCATGGGACAGCCCACGGCCTCCAAGGTCAACCCCATAACCCGGGTCAGACGGCCCACCACCTCTGGTCTCAGCTCTGCGGGCACCTGGGCGGCATAACCCCGCAGACGCTCAGCGAGGGTCGTCTGAGTCACGGGACAGCTCCGACGGCGGGAAGTCACCCATGCCTTCGTCAGCCGAAGGTTGAGCGCTGTTGTCTGGGGAAACCGGCGCTGAAATCGCGTCCGGCTGGCTTGCTGGCTCAGAAAAATGTGTCTGTTCAGGCGCAGGCGCCTGCTCAGGCAAAGCCGCCTGCTCAAGCATAGATGTGCGCTCAGGCAAAGCCGCCTGCTCAGGCATAGACGTGCGCTCAGGCAAAGGCGCATCTAACAGTTCGCGCTGAAAGCTCGTCAGATCCTCCATTATCTCGCCGGGCTCCGCGCTGTCCGGTGATGGCTGGCCCGCCAGTTGACGCTCCAGCATCTGCCGCACGGCCAATTGAAACCGTTTCTCGATGGTGTAGTCGATCAGGCTGTAACGGCTCTCGACCTTACAGCCCCCAGGCAGCACCTCGGCTGACTCCTGAATCACCCAGGGCTCCTGCTGCTGACTGGCCATTTCCCGCACCAGCGGCGCGTCCTGGGGATTGACCCGCAGGCGGATCTGATCGCTGCCCCGGGGCAGCGCCTCCAGAGCCTCCTGTACAACCTGGCGAATCTGTTGACTGCCCAGGCTCACTTCACGACGGATTACGCTGCGCGACACGGCCAATACCAGATTCAGGAGCGCCTGCTCGACTTCGTCCTGCTGGTGACGAATGGGATCCATCAGCTCAGCCGTGACGCCTTCCAGACGCTTCAGTGCTTCATCGATTTCCGCACGCTTGCTGTCCGCACCCTGCTGCTCGCCCGTTGCCCGGCCTGCGCTCAAACCTTCTGCATAACCTGCTTCCCGGCCCTCGCGAAAGCCTTCCTCGCGGCCGACCTGAAAGCCGTCCTGACGCCCTTCCTGCTGTCCTTCCTGATAGGCGGCCTGACGGATTTCCTCCAGTTCTTCGGCGGTGAGTGGCGTGATCTCGATGTCTTCCTCGACCACCTCCTCGCTTATCGCGGGCGGTTCATTGTCGGGCTCATCCATCACCGGCAGCTCCCAACGTTCGTACGCCGTAAGCTGTTCTGCCGGAATGCGATCCAGTTTATGAAAATCGTTTGCCATATATCGCCCAAAACCCGATAAGCGCCCGCGGGAGTCGCAGGCCTACCTCAGCAGAGGTCAGATAAGTTCTTCGCCCGCACCGCCCAGGGCAATTTCACCGGCATCCGCCATACGACGGGCAATGGTGAGAATGTCCTTCTGTGCCGTTTCCACTTCGCTGATCTTGACCGGCCCCTTGGCGTCCAGATCGTCACGCAGCAGCTCGGCGGCCCGCTTCGACATGTTCCTGAAGATCTTGTCCTTCAGTTCATCGTCGGATCCCTTGAGGGCAAGAATCAGCGTATCCGACGATACTTCGCGCAACAGTGACTGAATGCCGCGATCATCAATTTCCTTCAGGTTATCGAACACGAACATGAGATCTTCGATCTCGGTGCCGAGATCGCTGTCGAGCTCCTTGATGGATTCCATCAACTGGCCTTCCGCCGAGCTGTCCATGAAGTTCATGATATCGGCCGCGCGCTTGACGCCCCCGATCTTGCTGGTCTGGGCCGAGGAGCCGCCCGACACCTGCTTCTCCAGAATGTTGTTCAATTCCTGCAGCGCCTGGGGCTGTACCGTATCCAAAGCCGCCACCCGCATGATCACATCGAGCCGAACCTTCTCGTCGAAGTTGGCCAACACGCCCGCGGCCTGATCGGGATCCAGATAGGAAATGACAATGGCCTGAATCTGGGGATGCTCGAAGCGGATGATATCGGCCACCGAACGGGCTTCCATCCATTTCAGCGTATCCAGCCCCGAGGTGTTGCCGCCCATCAGGATGCGGTCCACCAGGCCAGCCGCCTTTTCCTCGCCCAGGGCCTGTCGCAGCATGTTGCGAATGTATTCGTCGGAGCCGATGCCCAGGCCCGTCTGCTCACCGACCGCCTCAAGGAAGTCGCGCGTTACCTGCTCCACCTCTTCCTGGCGAATGTTCTGCAGGCGCGACATGGCGCTGCCGACCCGCTGGACCTCTTTCGGTCCCATGTGCTTGAGGATCTTGGCGGCGTCCGATTCACCCAGTGACATCAGCAGTATCGCCGCCGCATCAAGTCGACTTACTTTGCGCGCCACTTTTTTGGCAACCGCTTTTTCGGAGGAAAGCTGATCAGTCATCGCTATTGATCCACTGTCTTACAACTTGTGCCACCCGGCCCGGCTCATCACCCACCAGCGTTTTCAAGGCATTCAACTGCCGTTCAAGGGTAGTTGAGGATCCCGGCAATAGGAAATCATCCAGCTCCTCCTCTTCCGCTGACTTGCCAGTGAGAGTCGCCTCGGGCATCTGTCCCAACTCCGGCAGGCTTGCCGCCTCGTCGTACGCCGGCTTTTTCGTCTCGGCACCGGCACCGGCCAGGGTTTTCAGCAGTTGCAACAGGCCCAGAATCAGCACCAGCGCAATCAGAAAGCCCAAACCATACTTCACCGCGTTCCAGAACCACTCCTGTTGCCACACAGGGATTTCCTCATGCGCCAAGCCCTCGGCCTGGGCAAATGGCGTGTTGATCACGTTGACACTGTCACCCCGCGCGGCGGAGAACCCGACGGCGTCGCGCACGAGGATGGTCAAGCGTTGCAGCTCCTCGGCGGGCCAGGGCTGGTAGCTGACTTCGCCAGTCTTGGGATCGATCCGTTTGATGTCATCAACCGCCACGGCTACCGTCAGACGTTGTACCCGGCCCTTCTCATGCTTGGTGTAACTGACCGTGCGATCAACTTCATAATTGCGCGTGCTCTGGCGCCGCACATCCGTCGCGCCCGCAGCCTGTGCGGCATCGCCCGTGGCCTGCTCCGGTACGGTCGCGGCACCCGGCGGCTGATTGGACAGAGCACCAGGCACACCGCCGCTCTGGCCGGAAATCCGGTGCTCGTTCAGGGTTTGCTCGCTGCGTAGCGCTGCCATGTCCGGGTTGTACAGCTCTTCGGCCTGCTCCACGGAGGTGAAATCCAGATCAGCCGACACTTCGGAGCGGTAGCGTCCCGACCCCAGAATTGGCTCTAGAATGCCAGTGATGCGACCATTCAGGGTTTCCTCAACCTTGCGCGCATATTCAAATTGCTGCATTGCCATCAGGTCTTCGCTGGACTTATGGTTCTGGGACAACAGCCTGCCCCGCTGATCCACCACCGTAATGTCCTTACGACTCATTTCCGGAACACTGCTGGCCACCAGGTTGACGATCGCCTCGACCTGTTCCCGATCCAGTTCGCGAGATCCGAACAGCTCGACAAACACAGACGCCGAGGGCTTACGGCTGTCGCGGACAAATACCGATGGTTTGGGAATCGCCAGGTGCACCCGTGCGCTACGGACATTGCGCAGACTGGAAATGGTCCGGCCCAGTTCGCCTTCCAGACCCCGACGATAACGGGTGGTTTCCATAAACTGGCTGGTCCCCAGTCCGGAATCCTTGTCCAGCAGTTCAAAGCCCACGCCGCGATCTTCGGTCACGCCGGCTGCCGCCAGTTTCAGGCGGGCTTCGCCCAGCTTGTCGGCCTCAACCAGTAGAACACCGCTGTTGGGTTCGATCTTGTAGGCAATATCGCTTTGCTGAAGGATCTGCGCCACTTCGGTGGCACTGTAGTTATTGATGTTGTTGAGCAATGGCCGGTAACTTGGCTCCATCATCCAGAGTGCAACCCCGAGCACCATGGCAATGGCCGTGGCCACGCCAATGATCAGGGTCAGTTGCCGCAGGATAGTGAGACGATTGAAGCCCAGGATCAGATCACTGTGCGGTACCTTCGGCTGCTCTTCCTCCTCCACGCTGGGCGCGACTGGGAGATTCGCTCCGTTCTGTACTTCCGCCGGTACGCTTGCCATAACCTCGTTCCTATTCTCTACCTGAACTACCTAAAATCAGCGTTCTATACCGAAATCAACGCACCATTCACACAAGACTAGCCTGCTCTCGCAAAACCAGCCTGACAGCCTGAGCCGAAGCCGGACACCACGCCAGAGGTCAGCCCCCCTCAAATCGGCATCTTCATGATGTCTTCGTAGGCCTGAATGACTTTGTTGCGAACCTGCGTCATGGCCTGCATCGCCACGGTCGATTTCTGGGCGGTAATCATGACCCGGGTAATGTCGACATTGGGATCGCCACGCTCATAGGCCGTCGCGGTTTGCGCCGCCGTTTTCTGTAGGTCGTTTACGCCGTTCACAGCGCCCTTGAGCATAGCACTGAAGCTGGGAACTTCCTGAACCTGGGAGGCAGGCCGAACTTCCGTCGGATTCGGTATGTTTTCAACGCGGGCAGGCTTCGCCACTTGCGAACGCAAATTGCGAATTTCCATCAACACATTATTGATATCGACCCGATTGCTCATGGCACCTGCTCCTACTGTTTAAACCGATCCCGGAGTACCTCCTTGCCACCGCGCCAGTTTCTTGGCGGGGCGCAAGAGGAACACACCTTGTCAGAATCTAAAGCAGAGAACATGCCAGATATATTATTTGTTTATTTATCAATTAAATAACATATAAATTAATCGAGAGGCGGGTCACACTGCCAAATTTTTGGAGGTTACGGTTCCGGCGCGGAAGGGGTATTCACTGAAGAGAGAAGCGGGATCGAACAGCGAAATGGAATTGATCGAACAGAGCGCGCGGCAAGGCCACCCGGATTGGATACTGGCCATGTGCAGAAAAAATGGGCTACGGAAGCCTGAGCTGGGCGCGCTGTTCGCGGCCCGGCCTCAGATTCAGGCGATCAATGCCTGTCGGCATCTCCCACCTGATCTCTGGCAACCCCTCGGAGACGATTACGCCGATTTCCGTAGCGACACCAAATTCATTCACCCACATCACAGACAAGCATTGAATGCAGGAATCAGATCAGCTCCTCGGCAATATCAATTCCGCATTCACGCATTTTGGCCAATTTGTAGCGCAGCGTGCGCGGGCTGATACCAAGCTTCTCCGCCACCTGTTTGCGACGTCCCCCCTCGCGCTTCAGGGCGTCGAGAATGATATGGAATTCCCGCATGCGCAGGTCCTGACCCAGCGCGCTGTCGTCTTCTGGCAATTGCCACTCCGTGTCCTCGGCCTCGTCATGCCGGGGCAGTGAGTTCGCTCCAGACAATGCCGCATGGCCGGCCTGCGCTGTGTGACCAGCCAGCGGGCACTGCCCGGCATCCAGATAGAGATCGGCGGCGGTCACCACACCGTTCTGATGCAGAATCAGGGAACGCTGGATGACATTATCCAGTTCGCGCACGTTGCCGGGCCAGGGATGACTCAACAGCGCACGTTCCGCCTGTTCGTCCAGTCGCACGAACGGCACTTTCATCTTATGGGCATGGGTCTGCAACAGGCGGCGCGCCAGGGGGATGATATCCGCGGGACGCTCGCGCAGCGGCACCCACTGCAGGGGGAACACGCTCAAACGATAGTACAGATCTTCGCGGAAGCGACCTTCCTGCACATAGCTCCGGAGGTCTCGGTTAGTGGTGGCAATCACGCGCACATCCAGGGTAATCGGGCGGCGACCGCCAACCCGCTCCACTTCCCGCTCCTGCAGCACGCGCAATAATTTAGCCTGCAGGCCGAGATCCATTTCCGACACCTCGTCCAGCAGAATCGTGCCGCCGTTGGCCTGCTCGAACTTGCCGGGCGCACTGGCATAGGCACCCGTGAAGGCACCTTTCTCATGGCCGAACAACATGGCTTCCAGCATATTTTCGGGGATGGCGGCGCAGTTAATTGCCACGAAGGGCTTATCCTTACGATCGGACTGCTGGTGAACGAATCGCGCCAGAACTTCCTTACCGGTACCGCTCTCACCTGAAATCAGCACCGTTGAATCGGTCGCCGCCACCCGGCTCGCCAGTTGAAAGATACGCTTGCTGGCGATATCTTCCGCTACCGGCTCGTCCTTCCCACCGCTGCCGCTCAGCGGGCTGGACACTCCTTGCGCCGAAAACTTGCGGATGGAGTCCAACAGCACCTGGGGCTCAAAGGGCTTCACCAGATAATCGGCAGCACCCTTTTGCATGGCGGACACCGCATGGCTGATCTGCCCGAATGCGGTCATCAGCATCATCGGTATGCCGGGAGACTGACGCTTGACCCGCGCCAATAGCTCGTGCCCATCCATACCTGGCAAGTTCACATCGCTGATCACCAGTTCCACGGGCTGCTGCTCCAGGACCTCGAGCGCCACTTCCGCCGACTCCACCGCGATATATTCATATCCCGCGACTTCCAGCGTGGTAGACAGGGCTTCCCGCAGGTCGGCATCGTCTTCGACGATCAGAATGGACGACTTGCTCATAACATCTCTCCGTACAATTCGCTTTGCATGCTT
Source organism: uncultured Pseudomonadales bacterium (assembly GCA_964467875.1). Lineage (GTDB taxonomy): Bacteria > Pseudomonadota > Gammaproteobacteria > Pseudomonadales > Oleiphilaceae > JAEZAA01. The sequence continues at coordinate 7,997 of CAYXVO010000025.1, forward strand.
GGCATTTATTGTTGTATTAACCGATGGTCACGCCGATGACGTCCGCCTCAGGCCGCCACCATGGGGCTGGCAACCTGGAGCTTGAATACAGGCAGGGTGATGACCGCGCGCGCGCCCATACCAGGCCCGTCGGAGAGCAGCTGGAAACGGCCGTGATGCGCCTTCACCACCGCCTGCACAACAGCCAGGCCCAACCCGGTACCCTGGGATTTAGTCGTGTAGAAGGCTTCCATGATCCGCGGCTGCTGGCCGGGCTCAAAACCCACACCCTGATCGATGATCTCAATGCTGCAGTGTTCTCCGCCGGTCTGGTTCACCCTTACACTGACGGCGGACCCGCCCTTGGCGGCTTCAATGCTGTTCTGAACCAGGTTCTGCAGCGCGCCAATCAGCGCCTCCTTGTTGCACAGAATCTGCACGTCCTGCTCAGGCACTGACCAGTGGCACTCGGTATTGCTGCGCTGCAGGCTCGGCTCTACGGCCTGCTGTAATTGCGCCACCAGATCCGCCAGCGACAGTTTTTCCGCCAGGCGGGTTTCGCCGCGGGCAAAGATCAGCATGTCGCGCACCTGCTGATCCAGATGGACCAGGCGTGACATCAGCTTCTCCGCGCACTTCAGGCGCAACTGTGGTGCCAACTCAGGGTGAGAGAGATGCCCCGCGTACAACATGGCGGCGGACAAGGGGGTGCGTATCTGGTGTGCCAGCGAAGCAACCATGCGACCCATGGAGGAAAGCCGCGCATGCCGGCTCAGTTGTGCCTGTAGCTCACGGGTTTCGGTCAGGTCGTTGATCAGCACCAACTGCCCCGGCTCCGACTCCATGGAACGGGTTGCGATACTGACCCGCCGACCATCTTTCAAGGAGACTTCATGACCGTCATCCTCGCGCGGCGCGAAGCTACGTTGAATCACATTCAGCCAAGGCTCGCCTTCCAGCGGCTCGCCCAGTAAATCAATCGCGGCCGGATTGCATTGCTGCACCCGCCCCTGCCCATCCAGCACCACCACACCGGCGGGTAGCAATGTCAGCAAGGTCGATAGCTGCTGTGCGACACGCTCTTTCTCCTCCAGCTCCCGTTGACCGTTATCCTTGGCGGCAGCCAGTTCGGCGGTCAGGCGGGCAACCTTCGCCTCCAGTTCCTGATGGGATTCCACCAGATTGGAAATAATGCGGTTGAACATGCGAAACGAGGTATTGGCACTGCCTGGCAGGCTCTCACCGATCCCGGTCCCTTCCTGAATCATCGTATTGGCAGCCCGGCGCGGCGCCAGCTCCTGCAACTGTACGGTCTGGCAGTCGATCGGTAAGCGTTGTGAAAGGCTCATGCTGTCCCCCTGGTGTCGGGTTGGCTGTTTGTTGTCGGGTTCTGTGAGAAACCCTTTGCATGAGTTAAAGCAACGACCTTGCCAACTAATATTTTCTCTTTATAAACATATTGTTAAAAGAAAAACAGCGTCCTATCGAATGCCTTGACGACGGTTTTCCAGCGCGCTTGAAATGCACCATCCTCGCCTTGAAACCATCAAAATACTATTATTTGTCAATATGTTAGAGAAGATACACAGGGCTGGAATGCAAAAAGCCGTCAGGTTACCCTGACGGCTTTCTAACAGCGGGAAAAGCTACCGAATTAGTCGTCCTTGCTCTTCAGGCCGTACTTGCGCACTTTCTCTACCAACGTCGTACGCCGGATTTGCAGGCGCTCCGCGGCACGGGCCACCACGCCACCAGCGTCATCCAGGGCCTGCTGAATCAGGTTGCGCTCAAGCGTATTCAGGTATTCCTTCAAATCCAGTCCGCTGGCCGGCAGCACAGCCGGTGCACCCACGCAGACCTCCCCGCCCGAATCCATGTCGACAATCGGCATGCCTTCATCGATGTCATCCACATGACGAAACTTCTTCGGCAGTTCCTGCACGCCGATCACACCATAGGGATGCATGATTGCCAGTCGCTCCACCAGGTTGGCAAGCTCCCGCACGTTGCCGTGCCATTCATGCCGGCACAGGCTCAGGATGGCGGCCGAATTGAACCGGATGGAACCACGTTTCTCGGTTTCCATCCGTGCAACCAATTCGTTGATCAACAGCGGGATGTCTTCCGCCCGTTCCCGCAACGCAGGCATTTCCACCGGAAACACATTGAGGCGGTAATAAAGGTCTTCCCGGAATTCCGCCCGGGTGATCATGTCTTCCAGATTCTTATGGGTTGCCGCAATAATTCGGACATCCGCACGCAGGGTTTTGTTGCTACCCACCCGCTCGTAGGTCCTCTCCTGCAAAACCCGCAGAATCTTGACCTGCATGTTCAGTGGCATATCACCGATTTCATCGAGAAACAGCGTGCCGCCCTCGGCCAGCTCGAAGCGTCCCACCCGAGCCGAGATGGCGCCGGTAAAGGCGCCCTTCTCGTGTCCGAAAAGCTCACTTTCCAGCAGTTCAGCGGGAATCGCACCACAGATCACTGGCACGAAGGGTTTACTGCGACGATGGGAGTTGTAGTGAAGATTACGCGCGACCACTTCCTTACCGGTGCCGGACTCCCCGGTGATCAGAACGCTGACTTCCTTATCCGCCACCTGAGCCATCAACTCGCGCACGCGCTGAATGGCACGACTGGTGCCGACCAGGCTGCGAAACAGCTGAACATCCCGCTGCTGCCCACGCCCTCGACTGGCTGCGTACTGTTCACGATAGACTTGGGCGCGGTAGAGATTGTCGAGAAACTTGTTGTAGTTGGGCGGAAACTCAAGCTTGGTGATGATCTTCTTCTGCAGGTCCTCGTCGATGTCCGACAGGTCACGGTCGCCCAGCAACATCACGGGCATACCGTCATCCCACCCATGCAGATCCTGAAGCACCTGATTCAGGCCGTCCACATCACGATCCACAATAAGAACGAGGATATCGGACGAATCCGCTTCAAATTCCTTCAGTGTCACCCGCCAATCCTTGGACTGGGACACAATCGTGTTCTCGCCTAGAAACTCCAGAATGACGCGCATGTCATGGCGGCGGTTCTCGTGATCACTGACGAGTAAAACTTTATTCTCTTTGACCATTATCCCCACTACCTGGTGATTTCGTATTGTTCTCGGGTGCGGCCCGGCGGACCCTTGTGATGATCAAGCGCCGGCAGGTGAACAATACGGCGGCGCGGCCGGTTGGTTTAGGGGAAGTAAAGACCCAAAGTTAGCAATGGTCAATAAAATGGCGCCAGTTTCCACGCAACCCTGGAAGCCAAAGAAGACACAACGAAACTTCGTCACCAGAACCCTAACAACGGTTACCGTCGCGCCAGGCCAGATGAGAGATAGTGATTAGCCGCGGACGAGTTACGCCGCACCTGCTGCAGTTGCACCGCCAACTCGCCACGGTGGCGCTCGCCCTGCTCCAACAGTTCCCGATACAGGGTCTGCAGCTCCCCTAGAAGTGCCGCCAGCGATTGCCGCTCAGCCTCGTCGCCACCCTGTGCGATTGCGCGTTGCACCTGCTGGTTTAGCGCCTCGTCCAGGCCCACTACGGCCTCCCAGTCCTGTTCCTGAAGGGCATGCTGCAATGCCTGATGCAGTTGAACCACGGCAACCAGCGGATCGCCATCGGCCAGCAAGGTAATATCAAAAGCCACGTATAAAGCCTCCTAAGGCTGCCAGCAAACGCACTTGCACATGAAAGGCACCGCTATTGCCTGCCGGTATGAATGCCTTACCAGTATGGAAGATATTTCTGGAAATGGAACAGCGGAGAATGATCTGAAGCAGTCTCGGTGACGCGAAAACAACAAGACCCACCGAAGTGGGTCTTGTCAGAACGATCCTTGTCAGAAAGCTGAAGCGAGCTTAGCTCAAGAACTTGATCATCACACCCGCGGCCACCGCCGAGCCGATAACACCGGCCACGTTGGGACCCATGGCATGCATGAGCAGGAAGTTCTGAGGGTTGGCTTCCAGACCAACCTTATTCGATACCCGCGCCGCCATAGGTACAGCCGAGACACCTGCCGAGCCAATGAGGGGGTTGATGGGATCCTTGGTCACAGCGTTCAACAGCTTGGCCATCAGAACACCTGCAGCCGTTCCGACACAGAAAGCTATCAGACCCAGAATTACAATGCCCAGCGTCTGCACGTCGAGGAACTTGTCTGCACTAAGCTTGGCGCCCACAGAGAGCCCCAGACCAATGGTCACAATGTTGATCAGTGCATTCTGTGCGGTGTCGCTGAGACGATCTACCACACCACACTCGCGCATCAGGTTGCCCAGACAGAACATTCCCAACAGTGGTGCCGCATCAGGCAGGAACAGCGCGACCAGGATAAGCAGGACAATCGGAAACATGATCTTTTCCGTCTTGCCCACATGGCGCAGCTGCACCATCTTGATCTTGCGCTCCGCCTGCGTCGTCAGTGCCCGCATAATAGGTGGCTGAATCAGCGGCACCAGCGCCATATAGGAGTAGGCCGCCACGGCAATCGCCCCCAACAGGTGCGGTGCCAGCATCGATGCCACATAGATTGACGTGGGACCATCCGCCCCCCCGATAATACCGATGGCTGCAGCTTCCAGGATAGAGAAATCCATAAAGCCCGACATGGTCAGCAGCGCCGCGCCCAATACGGTACCGAAGATACCGAACTGTGCCGCCGCACCCAGCAACAGGGTTTTCGGATTCGCCAGCAAGGGTCCGAAGTCCGTCATGGCACCGACGCCCAGGAAAATAATCAAGGGGCCGGCCATGCTGCCGATCACAACCAGATAGAAGTTGTGAAGCATGCCATGCGTATAGCCGAAGCCTTGCGCCACCAATGTGGCTGCGTAGTAGTCATCATACGCAAGGCGCTTATAGGCAGCCGTAAAGGCATCCAGCACCTCCGGCGTAATCGCCTGACCAGCCTCGAAGGGAACCCCCATGACGGGAGCCAGGGCAGCCAGCACCTGCGGCTTGGCAAAGTGAATGGCGCCTTCCAATGCCGACCACGCCAGGCCAGCTTCAGGAATATTGGCCAAAAGGCCACCAAACCCGATCGGCACCAGCAGCAAAGGCTCGAAACCCTTCCTGATCGCCAGGTACAACAGCAACAAGCAGACAGCAATCATCACTGTCTGTTCCCACTGCAGGTTATACAGACCGCTACCGGTCCAGAGCTTCAGTACACCGTCCATAACTGCTCCTTAGGCCAATGTCAGCAGAGTATCGCCGACAGCGACGGCCTTACCGACGGCCACGTCCACGGACGTCACCGTACCAGCAACAGGAGAGCGCACTTCGGTTTCCATTTTCATGGCCTCGAGAATGACAAGAACATCACCCTCTTGCACAACCTGGCCCGGGGCAACCACTACTTTCAGAATGTTACCTGCCAGAGGTGCCGGAATCGGCTCGCCACTACCCGCCACGGGCGCTGCAACAGCAGGTGCCGCCGACGCGCCACCGACCGGGGCCAAATGCGTCACGTCGCCGCCTTCGTTGACCTGCACCGTGTAGGATTGGCCATTGACGGTAATGGTATAAACTTCCGGCTCACCAGCCTTTGCCGCCCGCGCGGGTGCTACGTCATCCGCGCTGGGAACGGGCTCAAAAGCTGCGGGATTGCCGCGATTTTCGAGGAATTTCAAGCCAACCTGAGGGAACAGAGCGTAGGTCAGGACGTCGTCCACCTCGTCCTGGGCCAACTTGATGCCTTTTTCCTGCGCAATTTTCTTCAGTTCAGCGGTCAGCTTGTCCATTTCCGGCTCAAGCAGATCAGCGGGGCGCTGGGTGATTGGAGCCTTGCCTTCCAGTACGCGCTCTTGCAGCTCTTTGTTAAAGGGGGCTGGCGCCGCGCCATACTCACCCTTCAGCACACCTGCGGTTTCCTTGGAAATAGACTTGTAGCGCTCGCCGGTCAGGACGTTAAGGACGGCCTGGGTTCCCACAATCTGAGACGTTGGGGTAACGAGCGGAATAAAGCCGAGATCTTCGCGCACACGTGGAATTTCTTCCAACACCTGGTCGAATTTGTCGAGCGCACCCTGTTCTTTCAGTTGGCTCTCCATGTTGGTGAGCATGCCGCCGGGCACCTGAGCCAGCAGGATGCGCGCGTCCACGCCTTTGAGGCTGCCCTCGAACTTGGCGTACTTCTTCCGTACTTCACGGAAATAAGCCGCGATTTCTTCCAGCAGTTTCAGGCTCAGGCCGGTGTCCCGGTCAGTTCCTTCCAGAATGGCAACAATGGCCTCGGAGGGAGAATGGCCGTAGGTCATACTCATAGACGAGATAGCTGCATCCACGTTGTCGATACCCGCTTCGGCAGCCTTGATGGCGGTTGCGGTCGACATGCCCGTGGTCGCATGGCATTGCATATGAATCGGAACCCGAACTTCCTGCTTCAGGCGGGTTACCAGCTCGTAGGCAACGTAAGGCTTGAGTAGGCCAGCCATATCCTTGATTGCAATGGAATGCGCACCCATGCTCTCGATTTCCTTGGCCAGATCCACCCACATTTCCAGGGTATGTACCGGGCTGACGGTGTAGGACAGGGTGCCCTGTGCATGCTTGCCAACCTTGAGTACGGCCTTGATGGCAGTGTCAAGATTGCGCGGGTCGTTCATCGCATCAAAAATACGGAATACATCTACGCCATTGGT